>NC_017542.1:2145500-2447500 GCF_000237325.1 Paenibacillus polymyxa M1 | reverse complement strand
AAACGTCAGGGCATCCCCGTCAGCATCACTGAACAATTGGGATAGGTCGTAGCTTCTTGCATTGGTAACTCCTGCAGTCAACACTTGTTCATAAATGGCAGCTTCTACTTGAGGGCGTTGATTTGAAGATGGATTAGACGAACCGGATGACTGGACATTGACCTGGAAGGTAGTTGAAGTTTCCCCTCCGCGACCATCCGTAGCCTTGATTTCTATGCTTGTCGTCCCTGCACTTAGTGCCTGAATTTTCAATTGGTCTCCAGTGATTTCCGCCGAAGCAACAGACGGAACGAAAGAGGTTGCCTTAAAGGTCAACGTATCTCCATCAGGATCTGTAAAAACGGAATCTAAATCGAGTGAGTAAACCGCATCACCTACAGTAAGCGACTGGTCGGCAGGTTTAGTTTCTACTGGATTTTGATTCTGTGGAGGTCCAGCTGTGACGGTGGTTTTGAAAGTTTCGATTACTTCCCCTCCACGGCCATCTGTTGCTTTGATCGATACTAATGTGCTTCCGATCATTAATGGTGTAAGAGTAAGCATATCCCCATAAACGGCAGCAGTCACAACAGTCGGCTCAGAAACGCTATGAACATCGTAGGTTAAAACATCGTTATCAGGACTGGAGAAGAAATCATTTAAGGACAATTGAATATCGCCTGTATTTATTTCTTTCATCTGATCCGGAATCCCTGTGGAAATCGGGGATTCATTGACGCTAACATCAAAATTAGTAGCAACTTCGCCCCCACGGCCATCTTCTGCTTTAAGCGTAATCGTTGCTGTTCCTGGGGAAACTGCATGGACTGTGGCTATGTTTCCGTTAACGGATATAGCAGCGACTAACGAATCCGAAGATTCTGCAGAAACGTCCACAGAGTCGCCATCGGGATCGTGGAATACCGAAGATAAATCCAGGGTATAATCTGAATTACCTAAAATCAGTGTCTGATTACCCGGCTGCTGATCTATAACCGGATTTTGGTTAGGTACAGCGGTTACTTCCATTTGAAACGACCGGCTTGTGCTGCCTCCATGACCATCGGATGCCTTAACGGATACTGATGTGCTGCCAATCTTTAACGGTGTAATGGAAAGCGTGTCCCCATTGAGCACTGCAGTTGCAACCGAAGAATCGGAAATATCAATGCTGTATGACAACGAATCCTTCTCATGGTCGGTAAAGAAGTCGTTTAAAGATAATTGAATGTCACCTGAATTGATTTGTTTCGTTTGATCCGGAATTCCCATGGATGCCGGAGGTTCATTAACAGTAATATCATTAACAGTAATATCAAAATTGGTTTTAACCTCGCCTCCAAGGCCATTAGCCGCTTTTAGCTGGATGCTTGCTGTTCCTGAGGAAACCGCGTGAACCGTAGTTTGGTTTCCGTTAACGGAGACCGTCGCAATGGAAGGATCCGAGGATTCTGCCGAGATGGTCAGTGGGTTGCTGTTCGAATCAAGGAACACCGGGGATAAATCCAGAATGTAGTCCGCATCACCCACAGTGAGCGTTTGGTTGCCTGGCTTCTGATTTACAACCGGATTTTGATTAGGTCCCGCACTTACCACTAATTGAAACGACTGGTTTGCGCTGCCTCCCCGACCATCGGACGCCTTGACAGTAACTTGGGCATGTCCTACAACTGCCGGAGTTAATACCAATTGATCACCCATCAGGGTAAAGGTAGCGATGGAAGGATCATCGATCGCTACCTCATAGGTCATGAGATCATTTTCAGAATCCGTAAAAAACGATCCTAATGATAAGATTACGTCGCCGCTTCCCAACTGTTCGCTTTGATCGGGGATACCCAATGAAACAGGAGATTCATTGACACGGACCTTGAAATTCGTTCCCGCTTTTTTCCCAGACTGGTCATCTGCAGCGATCGTAATGGTCGCAGTCCCTTTGCCAACAGCCTTGATAAACAGTTTTGTCCCCTCTACTCGGACTGTACTGATTTTTGTACTAGACGACACTGCCGTATATTTGAGCTCGGACTGCTCCTCGTCCGTAAAATGACCAAGCAAGTCAATTTGAAGTTCAGAATCGCCCACCGTTACGGCTTGATCGTCATATTTGGTTACTAACTTCGGTGCTGTATTGGTCACAACCGTAGAGCGCGAGCTACCGGAAGAGCTACTGGAAGAAGTTGTAGTGACTCCTGATACCGTCGAAGAGGACACACCTGGTGCAAATGAAGTATTCGTGACTTGGCTGGAGGAGCTTACAATAATATTTGCTTCAGAGTTATTTACTTGTAAATTTGAAATGGTTCCAGCTACCTCCAGACTGACCGAGGAGGAACTGCTCACCACCAATGTATTAATGGAGGCCTGGCCTGTCAGAGCTACGGGCTGATCACTGTTGACTGACAATTGCTGAATAGTCCCCTGCAACTCTACCTGCTGGGCACCGGTAAGAACATTCAACTGCTGTATCGATGAGGATGAATCATTTTCAAGCGTTGCATTGGAAGTCAACGTCATCTGATCCACCGTCGAACTTCCTTGAATGACTACATGGACATCCTGTTTGGATACCTCGACATCCTGCAGCCCAGATGTGTCAAACAATACGGTGTTTTGGTCACCGCCCTGAATATAAGTTTTTCCTTGTACCGTAAATTTAGAGGCATAGAAATCATGTGCAAGGCTTGATGTAACTGTAAAACTATTTTTGACGTTCAAATTCATAACCGAAATGTAATCACCGTCAATGGATAGATCTCCGTCAATCGAGGAGTTATGACCATCTAATACAAGATTGCCGCTGAATTCGGAAGCTTGCCCTATCGGGGCTTGCCCGCTCGCATGGATGACCAGTTTGGTGATCGATTCAATGGTCCGCTGTGATGCTACAAATTGAATATCTGCTCCTTTAAGAATCTCCTGGTTAGAGGTTTGCAGGATTCCTTTAACTGAATCCGAGAGTTTATATTCAATCCCGTTAATCCAGGCCTTTCCATCCTCTACTTTTTGGAGTTGGACTACGTGGTCTTTAGGGAAAAAGGTAGACATCATATACTGAGCTATATCTTGACGTTGAACAGACGATTTAGGTTTGAAACCAGACTGAACCGTCTTCATGGAGCCCGACTGTAAAGCCGTATTAACATATGGCCGTGCCCACGGGCTGACCCGATTCCAATCAGTAAGTTTAGCAGACTCCGTGGCGTCAGCTGTAATAGGAAGCCCGGCGGCCCGCATAAGCAGAACTGCCGCCTCCTCCCTGGTTACTACCGCTTTAGGCCTGAATTTGGAGCCATCGTCTCCATTCATGAGTCCTGCACGGTGTACAGCCTCAATATAAGGACTCGACCAACTTTTCGCGTCTACATCCGAGAAGCTGCTGCTTGATACTTTAGAAATAGAGAGTTGCAGAGCTTGAGTCAATAGAACCGCCATTTCTTGACGAGTCAACAAATCCGTTGGCCGATAAGATCCGGATGGGTCGCCATGCAGAAGTCCAGCTTCAATGGCTTGCAGGATGCTTGTCTTTTGCTCTGAAGTAATATTATTGATGTCTTTAAAAGGCAGGCTCGCCAGAGCTACTCCGTTTGACGCATCACTGGCAGCAGATGCAATCGTCTGCAAAGCCGTTGGAGCAACAAGTGCAGCCAAGGCTAATGTAATCAGCCATTTATTGGGCTTAGAACTCATGATGTTCCCTCTATTCTTTTTATTCATTACGGTGCCTCACTGTTAAAGATACCGATATTATCCGTATAATCGATACCTTCATCAAACCATTCACTCGCCTCGTAGTGGCCTGCATTTCCATGGGTAACATCGGATTGTCTAGCTATAGTGGTATGAGGCTGAAACACGGCCGTATCAATCAACTGATTATCGTAATAGAGCGATAAAGTGACAGGTGTTGAATCGTCGTTATAAAATCCCATATCCATGAAGTAATCTACATGTGCATCACCAAAATACATGGTATCTCCTATCACAAAAGTAGCTCCACCTGGAATAGAAGCACCAGCGTTTTGACTTATTTCGATCGAATTTCCACTATCACTGCGTTCAATTCTAATTTTCGAAGCATCCAATTCCTCAGAACCCGCATTATAAAGCTCAATAATCTGCATCATAGGGTCGCCCTCCCCCCATGCCAACTCAGAGAAGAAAAGTCCTCTTTTTTCTCCAACAGTGACTTGGAAGATCGTTTGAACGGTTCCCCCCTTCCCATCATCTGCGGTGGCTGTGACTGTAGCACTCCCGACTGCAAGCGGAGTAATACTCAGTTGATCGCCTGTAACGGAAACCGTTGCTACGCTAGGGTCCGATGAACCAGCGGAATACGTTAGCAAGTCCAAATCTTCATCTGCAAAAGTTGAAGCAAGTCCAATAGTTGTGTCCATAGCACCCGCTTCTGTAGAAATATCATTTATCGTGCTTTGAACAACAGGTGCGTGATTAACAGCAGGTAAAGGAGTCAGCGTTAGAGTGAAATTCGTATCCACCGTGCCGCCTTTACCGTCGTTCGCCGTTACTGTAATCATGGCGGTGCCTGCGTTCACTGGCGTAATTTTCAGGTCGCTTCCGTTTACCGCTACTGTCGCTATCCCCGCATCCGTCGAGGTTGCGGTAAAGGTCAGTGCGTCGCTATCTTCATCTGCGAACACACCTGCAAGACTCACCGTCTTGATGCCGTCTGCAACTCCTGTCGTCACGTTGCTGATCGACGTTTCCACCGTCGGTGCATGGTTTACAGCTTCGGGGATCACTGGTGTGATTCTCACGTTGAACTGTGTATCCACCGTGCCGCCTTTACCGTCATTTGCCGTTACCGTAATCGTGGTCGTACCCGCGTTCACTGGTTTAATTTTCAGGTCACTTCCGTTTACCGCTACTATCACCACGCCCGTATCTGTCGAGGTTGCCGTGTATGTCAGTGCGTCGCTGTCTTCATCTGCGAACACACCTGCAAGGCTCACCGTCTTGATGCCATCTGCGACTCCAGTCGTCACATTGCTGATCGACGTTTCTACTATCGGTGCATGATTCACGGCTTCCGGGATCATCGGCGTGATCGTCACGTTGAACTGCGTATCCACCGTACCGCCATTGCCGTCATCTGCCGTTACCGTAATCGTGGCCGCACCCGCGTTCACTGGCGTAATTTTCAAGTCGCTTCCGTTTACCGCTACTGTCGCCACGCCTGCATTCGTCGAGGTTGCCGTGTATGTCAGCACATCGCTGTCTTCATCTGCAAACACACCTGCAAGACTCACCGTCTTGATGCCGTCTGCAACTCCTGCCGTTGCATTGCTGATCGACGTTTCCACCGTCGGTGCATGGTTTACGGCTTCCGGGATCACCGGCGTGATCGTCACGTTGAACTGTGTATGCACCATGCCGCCTTTACCGTCATTTGTCGTTACCGTAATCGTGGCCACACCCGCGTTCACTGGCGTAATTTTCAGGTCACCTCCGTTTACGGCTACTGTCGCCACGCCTGCATTCGTCGAGGTTGCCGTGTATGTCAGCGCATCGCTGTCTTCATCTGCGAACACACCTGCAAGACTCACCGTCTTGATGCCGTCTGCAACTCCTGTCGTCACGTTGCTGATCGACGTTTCCACCGTCGGTGCATGGTTCACAACTTCCGGGATCACTGGCGTGATTGTCACGTTGAACTGTGTATCCACCGTGCCGCCTTTACCGTCATTTGCCGTTACCGTAATCGTGGTCGTACCCGCGTTCACTGGTGTAATTTTCAAGTCGCTTCCGTTTACCGCTACTGTCGCCACCCCTGCATTCGTCGAGGTTGCCGTGTATGTCAGCACATCGCTGTCTTCATTTGCAAACACACCTGCAAGACTCACCGTCTTGATGCCGTCTGCAACTCCTGCCGTTACATTGCTGATCGACGTTTCCACCGTCGGTGCATGGTTCACAGCTTCCGGGATCACCGGCGTGATCGTCACGTTGAACTGGCTATTTATGGTCCCGCCCTTGCCGTCGTTCGCCGTAACCGTGATCTTGGTTGTTCCTGCGCTCACTGGTGTGAGAATCAGCTGACTTCCATTCACCGATACCGTCGCTACGTTCGTGACCGAAGATTCCGCTGTGTAAGTCAGAGTGTCTCCGTCAACATCGGTAAAGCTATTTGCCAGATTAATCTTTTTAGGCTCATCTGCTGTACTTAACGTAATATCTGTAAACCCGGTAGTAACGCCTGGCGCATGGTTAGTCACTGAATTTGTTGAAGTTCCACCTCCAGATGAAAATGTCACGCTACTCGATGTAACTGTAGTCGTTTTTTGAACCGTCCCGTCAGCGGACTGAATTTGTCCAATCTGCTTTTGTACTTCGTTGTAATTTTGGATAACTTGTGAAACAGAAATATCTTTAGGTAGCTTAATCGTTTCAACTTTAAAATTCGGGTTCAATGTCACTTTAGCGTTTGCGTTGGCAACTTTTAGCTCCCCAATTGTCCCTGTTCCTTTAATAGAAATATCACTGCCGGAATTCACAGTAAGATGGTTTACGTTGCCATTCAGCTGGATATTAGAGACACCGTTTTTAAGCTCAATTATTCCTTTGGTATCCCCTTTAATCTGAACACCATCACCCGAAATTCGAAGCAGGCTGCTTTCCGGTAGACCATTGGTGTTTAACACAACATCTTTTTGCACGATCTCCAATTGTTGTAGCCCGTCCACATTACGATTGCGCGAATTAAACTTTAATATAGCTCCCTTTAACGCATCTTTATTGGAGTTTCCGATCAACTCTTTCAACTTTCCTTCTATTAAATAGGGAACATTATCAATTGTTACAATATCTCCATCAACGCTATTGATCGTAGCCGTTTGCTCTTGAGTTTTGAAAATATCCAGCAGGAAAGGAGCAATATCCTCCCTTTTTACTTCACCTGTGGGATTGAGCCTGCTGTCATGAATGTCAATTAAACCCAAACGAAGTGCCTTATCTACCGCTCCAGCCGCCCATTGGCTTACCGAGGACTGATCTTTAGGCAAAATACTTGATCCGCCCTCTGCATTAACCCCTCCGACTGCACGAACAAACACAGCTGCCAGCTCTTCACGCGTAACAGAATCGTTCGGACGGAAGTTTCCTAATCCATCCCCGGATAGAAGCCCGGCTTTTTGTGCGGCTTCTATATATGGCGCAGCAAATTGTTTGCTTTGCACATCTTTAAAAGTAGAAGAACTTGAAATAGGGTCCAATTTTAAAGCTCTGACCAATAATACTGCGAGCTCCTGGCGAGTTAATGTTGCTGCAGGGCGAAAAGTTCCTTGAGGATCTCCCGATAAAAGCCCCTGGCGTACAGCTTCTTGGATGGCCACCATTTTATCATTCGTCACATAGGATATATCTGAAAACGAATTATTGGCAGGCGTTGCAGCGTGAGCAGAAGTACCAAACGTCGCCTGAAGAGCAACAAGAGCGGCTGCCCACTTAAGTGAATAAACCTTCAATGGTTGTACCTCCTAATTTACTTTTAAGTAAAACGACCCTATTCAATCTTCGAAATGTTTCTACCTAATTCAAAGTTAATAAAGCCTATTCACTGAATTTATCGATAAATAATGCGTTTATATTATTTTTTTATTCCTATATTTGTCGAAAATAAGTGATTTATGTCGTTTCGATTAATATATACGAAAGCTCTGAACCAATTCTGAACAAAATCTTATATAATTGATGCTGGTTGCACTAAGTCCCCAACTATATTCTTCAAATAACTCATTTCCGCGAGTGATTTATCCGGATCTTCCCTTAACCATAATACTTGTTCTATAAAAAAATAATCGCAGGCTAGAAACCTGCGATTATTTTTAAGTTAAGACAGCCTCATGCGAAGTATGGAGTTACGTTTTAAAATGATCAGTTTGCCAAGATTAGTATTGTCGACTATTGTACAGCTTCATTAAGCATAAAAAAGCAGCAACTTCACGGATCGTTCCGGAGAAGCTGCTGCTTTCGTGTTCTTATTGGGCTTTGGCTGTATCAAGTAATCGTAGATAACAAAAAAGCTATGTTTACGAATTATTGATATAATCCGTAAACATAGCTCTCCACGAGTCTTACTTAAGGTTGTATTTTTTGTTAAAGCGATCCACACGTCCACCAATATCCACGTTTCTTTGTTTACCAGTGAAGAACGGATGTGAAGCGGAGCTAGTATCTACACGGATAACTGGGTAAGTGTTGCCATCTTCCCATTCCATCGTTTCTTGCGAATATTTAGTAGAAGCACTCAGGAAAGTGAATCCACAGCTTGGGTCCAAAAAGATGACTTTGTTCAATGTTGGATGAATATCTTTTTTCATTTGTTTCACCTAATCTTTCATGTAGTTTTAGTTTCAATCTTCAAACGTACTGACGCAATGCTCCATCAGTTGGCAAAAGGAACGGTTATGTCTCAGAAAAAAAGACGACAGATCATAACGGTTGTGCTCAAGGTCGTAAACGACAAGCAAACGATGCCGTAAATATTGCATCGCCCATTACACGAACGCTCCGTATCTTTCGTCAGCCTTCATCGTTATATAAGCATATTGTGAATGGTCCTCCGGCTCGTCCCGCATGCTGACATCAGCATAGGAAAACTCGGTGACCACGTGCTTTCGATTCAAAAGGCAAAGCGTGCCACTGTAGCTCAGCATCCATCATACAACCATGAAAAGAAGCCGTTCTCTTAGGTGCTAGCTTTAACTTTGGACGCTCTGTCCACTGGACTAATTCAAGTTTTCGCCGGTTCCATAACGCAGGCTTTTTGCAAACTTACAGGCTTCGCTCAGGAAGAGATCATTCAGGTTGCTATGCAGCAAACCACAAATTATCTAGTTTCACGATGAATCGTGTACTTTTTCAAACGCGGAGAGTATTTTCTCATTTCAATACGCTCCGGATGATTTCTTTTGTTCTTGGTTGTTGTATAGTTGCGATCACCGGATTCGGTGCATGCCAAGGTAACAATAACGCGCATTTATTCTTCCTCCTCAATTGGAATACATGGTATACAATTACAATAGTAATTTTTACGATTAGTTCTATTCTATAATTCATGCTCCTCTTTGTCAACCTTAGAGTCGCGGTTTGTTGCTTCTTTTACTGTGTTCCAGCGATTACGGTACTGTACTAGCTTGGGATGAAGTTCCAATGGCTCACTCGAAAGCAGCAACCTGACGTTTCTAATCCATTCTCCAAAGGATGCATAGGAAGCGCACAAATTAGCAGTCTCAGGACTCATATACAAAAAAAGCGGAGTTGCATACTTTTCCGCCAAAAAACGAATGGTTGCTTCAATTGGCGTATACTTTTTTCGCTTACCTTCCCAGTTCTCAATCACAACAGCACTCAAAGCCTGCTCTCGCTGCCACTCTCCCAGCTCGTCGACCCGCTTATAATACGAGCGTACTGGCTGCTTCCACATTCTTCTGACCGTTTCTTCATGTAGCGGATACAGCACCAGCTTTGTAAAAGACAGTGCAGCCCCCGTTTCGGCAAAAAGCTCCAGCTCACTAGCTGTAGTCTGCTCAAACGTATCATAGTAGACCATAGTCCCTTTGTGCGTTTCGATTGGCGGTTCATAACCATAGGGTACATATTGAAGGTTTCTTGTCATGCTGGGCACTCCGTCCTTCCATAGAAAATTTCTCCTTCTATATTATACCCTTGTTATGGCATGAGCTTACATAAAATGTTTATCCTTATTCGACAGCAGGTGTATTACCGCGCGGACCCCGCCGGAACTGCAATGCGTGAAGCCCCATCGTCACAAGCGCAATCAGCGCAAGCACCGTAAATATATTGCTGAAATTGAACACTTGGACATTAGATACGACCGGATTCAAATGAAAGGACGACGAACTATCTAACGTTTTGCCCAAAATACTTGTTGTCATCGCCCCGGCAATGAAATTCAACAGAGATAACAGCCCCATTCCAACACCAATCTGATCTTTCGACAAAGTACGAGAAATCGTGTTGGACATGGCAATCTGCATAAAGGTCTGACCTACATTTCCGAAAATAAGCAAAAACAAAATCAGATACGGAGATGCACCTACAAATGTAGACAAGCTGATAAAGCAGATAAACAATAGCGATACGGCTGTATAAACTAGAACTGAATTTCCTTTGCTATCGGCCAAACGCCCCCCTTTTTTTCCTAATAGAGCAGACGCAATAGCAGCGGGAAACATAATCAGTCCAATCGTAGCTGGTGTAAGCTGGTTGAGACTATTCAAAAACTGTGGCGCCAAGTACGGCAATCCAAAGCTAATCCCCGTCCCTAAAAAAGCGATAAGAAGCCCATATGAATATTGCTTGTTACGGAACAGCTTCGGCTGGATGAACGGATCGTGGGCAGTATGAATGCGCCATATAAACAGTCCAAATAAAACCACACCGATCAGAAAAAACATCATATTGGCTTGTGAAATGGAAAGCAACAAGCAGGCCACTGTTCCACCCAGCAATAATCCGCCAAGAAAATCGAACTTCTGATCCTTTCCTCGCTGATCGTCCAGGTATTTGCGAAAGAACGGCAAAGCGATCAGTGGCAGCATGGAAATGACGAACAAAAAACGCCAGCTCGCAAAGCCTGTAATCAAACCGGAAATAATGGGAGCCAGCGCAGTACCTAATGCTAAGCCGATTGCTGTGACGCCTAAAGCTCGCCCTCTTTTTTCAGCTGAGAAATAGCGAACGGGAACAATCATAGCGGTTGCCGGAATAACAGCAGCCCCCGTGGCCTGAAGCAAACGGGCTACAATTAACATCCAAAATTGATTGGCCAACAGTCCAATAAGCGAACCTAGTGCAAAAAATATAATCCCAAATGTCAGCAAATCTTTGAGACGATACTTATCTGCAAGCTTGCCGTAGGTCACCGAGCCAACTGCATACACGATCATATAACCCGTCAGTAGCCAGCTTACATCGGAGGCACTAATATGAAATTCCTCCCGAATCACAGGCATAACAACATTAAACATAAAAGCGTTCATCACTGAAAAAACAAGTGTGAAGGCCAAAACACGCATAAGCTTATCCGCATTGGGATAAGTTTGTTCTTTTATCATTTGGTTTCTCCCTCTCCTGTAAACATCTTATCTAGGTGACATTTTATAGCTCATAGATTCCTCAGCCGGGCAAACTTTTCTAATTATCCGCTCAAACGCAAGCATTCGCAGGACGGTAATCGTGAAGAATTTTTTTGAGCAAACCACGCAGCGCCTCCGACTCTCCGACAGATAACGTTTTGCCTACGGAGCTTTTAATTTGCTCAATGGTACGTTCGGCTACCTTGTGAATCTCCAAGCCTTCCTCGGTCAAATAAATCTGCTTCATTCGTGCATCTTCCGGATGACTTTGGCGTACTGCCCAGTTTTTCTTAACGATCCCGTTTACCAGGCTGGTAACACTTGATTTATCAATAAGCAATAGCTTTTCCAACTCCGTATTGGTGACTCCAGGCGACATCGCCAGTATATAGAGCGTCTGCGATTGTGGGGAGGTAAGCCCCAAAGGGCGCAGTGCTGTTTCAATCTCACGCCGGACGGTGGTGAAAATCCATTTAATTAAGTACATCGTGCTCTCTTCTTCCCAAGGAAGACAAACGGGATACACCTCACTTCCCATTTCACTGCTAACCTCCTTATCCATCGAATTTTAATAGTTTGAATTCCAACTAATTTTAATCAGCTGCCTATTTGGTGTCAATACCTTCGTAAAATGATCGTCTACTAAATACAGTCAGTTTCAGAATCACGAATACATTATATGTATAAATTTATACATATAAAAAGACAGGTTCCAAAAAGAACCCGTCTTTTTACTGTCTATAGTTGCTTAGTTCGCAGCTTTCACTTGAACCAGCGGATAATCTTTTCCATCCACAGTAACCGTGCTAGCATCATTTAGCTCTAGCCGTTGCCAAATAGTCAACAGCGTACGATAAGGATACTTGTCGAGATCATATTCCGTTGTCCCTGTACCATCATCGGACGTGCTGGTGATGGTTTGATCGGTTGCTATACCGCTACCCTCAGTTGATATCTTTGAAGTCGCGCCTCCGGCTGTGTTGTCTGTCACTGCTCCAGTCTGATCAGCGCTTTTTCCGCTGGATGTACCGCTCAGATCTGTAGAACCACTTCCTGTGGATTCTCCGGCACCTGTCTTGCTTTTGGTGGTAGCGCCCTCAGTGTTAACGTCACCGGACGAACCATTGTTAGCTTTACTGGCTGCTCTCTTATCGTTCTGTTCAGTAAGCGTAAAATTTTCGTATGAGTGCTCCTGTTGATCCGCACCGACAATGACGAGTTTTTTAGGCTTAAATTCTGCCTGCTCTGCCGATGTTTGAAACGCAAACAACAGCTTGACCATTTTCGTAGTGGACTTGGTGTTAGGTACATGTGTCACTATTGCAGCAGGCTCCTCTTTTACCGGCACTGTAGGCTCTACTGGCTGTTGTACAGGCTTTGGAGCAGCGGCAGGCGTTGGTGTGTCAACAGATCCAATGATCCCGGTTGCTTTCAGACCGCCTAATGTTCCTGCAATAACGATTAATACGATCCCGGAAATCACCCCGCCTTTGCGGAAACGACGAAGCGTTTTGACCAAAGGCGTGTCTGTCTCACGCTTTGCTGCCTGATAGAAATTTTTAAAAACAGGCTTAGCTGGTTCAAAATATTGACGCCATAGCGTCTTTTTATGCAGGCCCTCTCGTCCTTCCTTTTGGAAGAATAAAAGCAACGCACGCCGGTAGGCTGGTTCAAAACCACCACGTGGAGTAGCAAACTCAGCGTGTTCCTCCGACCAGCGGATAAAGCGGTACATCGTATCGTTATCCTTTGCCCATTTGCGGATCGAACTGACCAGGCGGGCAAAATCCAGTATTCCTTCGCCAGTACCATCAGAACGATAGAAAGCTGGCAACAGACGGGCAAAATGGCCTTCTGCAAGCTGCTGGGGCAGCCAACCGTAAGCCCAATCCTGCACCTTTTCTACTTCGCTTGGCTCCAGACCGTCTAGCACCGATGGTTCCGGGTCCTCCGTGTTAAACCAATCATAAGCCGCAATCAATCGCACTGCTTGTCCCTTGAGAGGAACAGGCAACTTTCCAACCCACTGCACCAAATCGGGCCGTGTAAAAAAGGGAATCTGTACGACCTGATCAGGTGATATTTCTTTTAGCTCTACTTCAGTGAGTAAATATCGATCCGATGCTTCCCGTAAGCGCTCTGTTAATCCGGATTGCTGCAGCGGGGACAGTGTGCCCACGGCAGAACTACTGTCCCATTGACGGAAGCGTTGGTGAATGGCAGCCACAGCCTCTACCGGCTTTCTCTCGGCACGCAGCTTGCCCATCAATGCAGATTCGGCCAAAAGCTGAAAATCGGCATTCGCTGACACTTCGATATACCGACTGCCCCATTCATGCACCACAGCCAATAGACCCTTTACATCAGGCGTTCTTTTCATCTGACTGTCCATGTAGGGAATGAACAGCATTTTCGTGAGTGCCGGATTACCCAGTACTTTCGTAAAATAGACCTTGCCTAATGACGGATTCTCTTCAATCGTATGATAAATATACGTGACTGCTTCCGTATTTCTGGCAGTATAAGCGTTGTTTAGCGAACGGATTAAATACTCCACCAGCCGATTTTCGCTACTGCGTGCATGAACTTTATAATAGTCCTTGAAGCAATCAACCAGCCCTACATCTGGAATGTGTCCATCCTTCACCCGATCAAACTCATGATCAAAAAAGGACAGAAATAGATCATTCAGCCGCATTTTACGTGGCAGCGCATCGGATGGCGATAAATAATCAGTCAAGCTTCGTAACACAGTGATTCGCTGCTCGTTGTATAATGACCGCTCTCCCTGCTCAATTCTGTACAGCGTAATGAGCTCATGATAGCTGGAAGGCGTTAGTTCACGCCCTGCCTCCATGCCTGTCAGCATTTGCTCGGCAAATTTGAGAAAATCGTCTGGAGCCTCGCCATTCAGTAGCGTACGGACAATCCAGTCAAAATACGGCTGTTTCGCCTGCTCTGTATCCACATTCAGTATTCGACTATTGTTAGAGAGGTCAAATACAAAGTCCTTTTCTACATTCCGATCACCGGGACGCAAGCTGAATGGCTCAACAAACATTAAGTGAATGCCTTTTCTGCTGTTCGGTTCCTGCGCATATGTAAGAAATCCGAGTCTGTTGCGAAATGCATAAGGCAATGCCGCATACAACACACCCAGTAGCTGTTTGGCTGAAGATGCTACCGCTTCTGCTGGAACATTCAGCGCTACATATACCTTTTTGCGACCCGCAGCTGACATCATTACAGCGTATAAAAGCTGCTTGAACACTTCTTCGCTCAGCTGCAATTGAGCCAGTACTGCAGACGGGTCAACAGCGGGAAATACACTACCACCTGGTAGACGCTCTAATTCCGGTAATTCCGTTCCCTGCTCAATATCATAGGTATCGGCAAACGAAGTGTTCAGCCACTGCTTATAATCAGACGGAGATTCACCATGTCCAGCCGGAATCACATAGTTATGCGTAAAAAAGGCGCTCCGAAGCCCAGTGAAATCCGCTGCTTTATAAATACTGCGTCCGAGCACAACACCCCCGGATTCTGTCCGTACCAGATGTAAAGCTTCGGGATAGACACTCTCCTGCTTCTCGCCACGCGCTGTCAAAGCCGCAGGCGCATCATACACACATAAAGGATGCAACACCTTTTTAATAAATGAAGCATCCAACCCTTTGGAATTAGCTACTGTATCGAAGCCTTCCGTAGAACGGAAAATACCGCGCCGTTCCCGTGTATACATTTGCTGCTGTATCATATGAGAGGTAGATAAACTCAATGTGATTCTCTCCCCTCAATGTACTTCAACTTATAGAGCAGCCAGATGAATGGCTCATCTACACGGATCGGACTAACCAACCCTTGCAGCTTTTGGTCCACTGGATTGCTACCTAGAGCAGAAACTGCGAAATAGGCTGTATCTGTAAAATATACATCCATTGTGCCCTTGAACGGCTTATCCACCTTCTCGATAAAGCGCCGAACTTCGCCATCAATGTTCGCGAACTCATCCAAATCCATGTATTTGCGATGTTCCATTGGATTAAAAATATTGCTGTTTGTCTTGATATATGTGCCTTCTTCATCTGCCAGCGCAGTAAGCATGTCGCTTTTGGTCAGGACCACAGCGGTCGGAATGTCCGTCTTGCCTTTTTCCTGGTATGCAATAAAGTCACCGAACATCGTAAGTACGACATCACGCGGTTCATCATATTGCGAGACCCATTCACCAGGCTTATCGCCAAGATTAATCTTAATACGTTCCCGGATAGAACGGATTTGCAGTGGATCGACCATAAAAAGAATACCCGCAGAATTTTTAATATGCTGTCCATGAAGTCCCAGATAGTCCTGATCGACCATACCCTCACCAGCTACATCAAAAAATACCAATGTCAGTGGTGGCTTTTCCTCATCCTTAAATACAAACTGGAAAATAAAAGGCTCCTGCATCTTTTCTTTTTGTGTCGATGTAAGCAGATCGCCTCGTTCAAACAGTGGTTCCTCATACATCGTGCGGAACTTGCGGCTGATCTCTGCATTAAGCGGCATGCAAGCTGCATCAAAATGATCGGCCGTCACATGCTGCAGCGTGTGAATCAGAGAGGTCATAAATACAGATTTTCCCGCCTGCGAAGCTCCAATAATCGAAATGATATTACTCGGCACCTTGCCTGCGGTCACAGGCAGCTCGTTATGGCAGTGTGGGCACAGTCGGTGACGTGTCAGCTCACCGTAACGGTCCGTCAGACCTGTCAACACATGATCTGAATACAAGCGATGTTCCTCAGGTACATCATAGGGATGAAGAATTGCCTCCATATCATGTACACTATCCAAGCCAAAACGCTCCCGATATTTGTTCAACAGTTCATCTTCACCCAAAGCGTAATCCTCATCATCTTCACGGTGATGGGAAGCACGGAATACCACTTCTTCTGGGGAAAATTTACTAAAGCAATAAGGGCACACAATATCATAGAATAACGGCCGCGGTTCGGCCTGTGGCTTTCTTCTGAATAAATTGCTAAGAAAACTCATCGGTTGTGGCCTCCTTTCATTCAGGAACTAATTCATATATCGTGCCATACTTCTGACCGTCCGTAAAAAACAGCCGCACATACTCATCTCCCCCCACTTCAATAGCGGGTAAAACATTCCGTCCTGCAGCAAAGGGTGCCGTGAACGGATACAAGGTGCCATCGTCCCGGTCAACCGGATAGCCGCCACGCTTCTTTACGTAGCAAAGCGCCTCCTGCGGAACAGGAACTTCGGCTGTCACCTGAATCTGGACTGTTTTGCGGCTGCGAAACCAGCTTTTTTTATGGTGAACCGCATATTTAATTTTGGCTCTACCCGTGCTCAACTCCAGTTGGTTGGTTCCGTCTGGCTGACGGATTACAAAGGTGTCACCCTCCTCCCGAACAGCCGGATACACGGTATACCGCACACGTCCAATGCCTTCAATCCGGTCACGATAGCTGCCAGCGGCCTTATATTCCTCTCGTGTAAAAAGCTTCAGGTCAGAAGTCGGCGTTTCATTCTGCCCGTTCGCACCTGCATCGGCTGATTGTTTGGCAATATAGACTACGGCTACACCTTCAGGCCACTGCCAGCGTAACACTACCCGGTTGTCGTCAATTTTGTGGCTCAGCTCCGAAATCACAGGATCACCGGGCTGTGCATCCCTATACTGCATAAGTTCCAGCCTCCCGTTCTAAAATCCACTGCTGCGTCGATTGCGCGTCGGGCCTTCCGGTGCCCCTCTCCGTTGGCCTGATGACCCACCTTGGCTCCCACCACCAGAAGATCGGCGAGTATTTTCCGCAATCGGCAGAACAAGTGAAAAGACAGCAATAAGGGCCGCCAGTACGAGCGCTGCTAGCAAACGAATCATCAAGTCACCTATAGGCGAGCCAGATAACCCTCTTTCCAAAATCAAGCCAGCGAGCAAGCCGGCTGGAACTCCACCAATTGCGAAATTCCGCGCGAGAAAACGGTTATCAAACATCAATCCAAGAGCCAACCCTAATAGAACTCCGATGATAACCAGAGCCGTTACGCGATAAATAGCAAAATACAGACTGTCGGCATACTCACCTGTCCGCTCCGTTACCAGCGTGCGATCACCAATTTTGTTATATATTTTACCGAACGCCTGCGTAAGTCCTTGGGCATTAGCTACATTAGAATAAGTTCCACCCGTTAGGCTGGCAATATTTTGCAACAAAGCTATACCTTCTGATTCTGCCAGTTTCAGGCCGATCGTATTAATCGGAATCTGACGGGCAATGTAAGGAGCCAATGCGGTTTGCGTATCCAGTTCGCTAAAGCCGTCAGAGAGCATAATAACGAGAGAACCTTTTTCCGCATTGCCTTGGGTTTCAATCTCCTTGATCGTCTCGTCCAAAGCAAGCCCGATCTCTGTACCGCCTGACATTATAGTCTGCATACTATCGATTTTGGAATATACCGCTTGCTTCTCTGCATCTGTGCCAATGGGAGTAAATGGCTGCACCAACTGCGCAGTGGATTCAAATGAAACAATGGCTACGCGCTTGTCTCCATCCATTTGCCCAATTAGACTCTTAGCAGCCGTTAGGCGTTCATTATCGGGATCTGTTTGTTGCATGCTTCCGGAATTATCAATCACAAGCACGAGGTCCTGTACACTCTTACGCCCTTCAGGGTTAACCTGATACCCCAGTTCCAATAACAGACCTGCCACGAGCAACATGACCAGTGTAGCAGGTACTAGTAATTTCCAGGACAATCCTGAGTATCGTTGTCGCCATGAATGTCCATTTAACTGTGGCGAAATTAGTTCGCCGATAAGGCAACCTAGACCAATGCACAGCGCCATGATGCCAAAATATAGCCCGACCACGATGATATGCGGCCAGTGGCCTATCAATTTGTGAAGAATAAGCTCTCCTAAGATGAAGCCTACTACAGCGCCCAGCAAGCCAAACACCAATAGGAGAACGTTAAATTTTCGTTGCTTCATAAGATTCGTTGCTTCCTTCCATCATTAAAGTAGGATAATATATGGCTACCGCAATTCCGGCAACCGGTCCACGTCGATTCCATGAAACACGAAACCATTCGCAGTATATGTCTCATAATACGTTTTGCCGTTGCGGTAAACCATCAGATCCTCCAGATGGAAGCCGCCCATCAAATGCAGTTTTTCCACCCCGCTACTGCGACGCTCATGAACAAAACCCAGCTTGTAAATTCGCGAAGTAATGTCGACGTCCATCGCATAAGGAAGAAATTCGCCTTCGTAGTCACCAAAAAAATACTTTTCTTCATACCGATGCTCATGGGTATAGTCGAGCAAACGTACATTGATTCCGCCGTGCTCTTCTAACGTTTGATACAGTTTTTTAAACAGCTCATCCTTCGGAACGACCAGCCGATTTTCATATGCAGCAGCTACATTGGCACGTCGTAATAATTCTTCTTCGAATGTCTGATTAAATGGCTGTGAGCTGAGAATCAAGGTACGGCAGGTCTGCGTAAGTCTATCCACCAGTGCAGACAGACCTTCATCCAGCAACCCAGATACAGGTCCCATATGCCGGGCGTCAAAGAATATAGATTTCCCCCGCTTGCTTTCCAACTCATGCATGACATCCTCCGTCACACGCTCGTAATACTCGAACAGGTTTTGACCTGTGTAACTGTCAGCCTGCCGAATACTATCCGTTGCAGCTTGATGCAATTCACGCTCCAGGTTGGCTAGCTGTACTGTAATATGCTTCGCCTGTGCATGCCATTTTTCCAGTGCCATTTCATAGCGGCGAAGTAGCTCCAAATCCACTTGAATCCGCAACATGTGCATTTTATGCCCGTAGACTGTTTCAGTGAGGTAACGGATCAAGCTACGCACATTATGTTTATCCATAAGCGGCAGTCGCTGAAAAGGCTGATCTTCCACTCGTCCGCTATACAGCGCATCCAGTTCGGCCGCACTGATCTGCAAATCATTGGACGTATCACGAATCATTCCCCGAACAGCCGTAAGCACATTCCCTGTTTGATTTTCATCCGTCCAATCTGTCAGCTCGAAAAAGCCGATATGAGGATGTTCCTTAGCAGCTGCATTCACAGCCACCTGCAAACGCATATCCGCCTGAAAATCTCCCAAGCGCTTCTGTACGATCCGTTCACAGTTATCGCGGAAAAAGGCTTCGCACCCCTGACCAAACAAGGTTTCCTCTGCCTCACGTAATGACATTCGTTTCAGCGAGCCGTAGCTGGCTCCGCTCGTCATTAGTGCGCTCATGTCCATGATCGCTTCATTGCCAGGTACTAGATCATTTCGTGTACGACCGCGCTCAGCAGCATCTAAGCCAAAATAATTTAGCTTATCGCGTATGTCCCAATCCTGCTCTGTTCTCATACGCTCTAGCAGCTTCACATAAAAGTGATACAACACCGTAAGCGCAATCGACTGATTAGGGCGGTTAACCCGGGAAAATCCAGCCGACACATAACCCTGCCGCCCGGATTCCGTCATGATGTTATTCTTAAACGATGTATTATTGTAGCCTCCATCCTGTGACCGATAGGAATCTCCTGCCTGATAACGGTTTTTAAGAAGTTGAATGTGACAAATAATATCACAGCTCTCGCGCAGGCTATTCGGCACCGTTACGCCGCGCTCATTCTTGTCGGACAGCACATAGACAAGATCGAACAACGGAGATGGAGCATGAGATACCGGGATGGTCAATTTGTCCTCGGTCATATGAAGCGGTGCTGTAAACGTATATGCTGGGCTCTGGATGTAATCCAACTCCCGCATAAAAGCAACGGATGTTGCACTTCTGTAGCCAAATTGGGCAGCCTGGTCGCTTTCGCTCATCAACACATACAGATCCATTTGTACCGATTTAAAAGATTGGGCAAAAATATACTCTGCCAACAGCGTAATTTCAGGAATTAATACGTTCATGGGATCATCCGCTGTTGTCAGGATCGACAAATGTACACGCTCAAACGAGGAATACAACCGACCATAATCAGCCAGATGTCCACTAGCCCGGCGTAACGCGGTGTTAAGTTCAATTAGCTTTGATTCATGTGTATAAAAAGCCTGGTGCAAGTCACGGCGTAACGTTTGGTGACTACTTTCTTCCGGTACAGCTACCGTATGAACGATGGCCTCTACCGAACGGTCTGCAGCCTCGTGCTCTTCCTGCGAGCAAATCTGAATATAGGTTACTCCTGTGCTGTTATCCCACTTGGTCCGGTTGATATCTGCAATTGTGTTCATCACCGGGCTCATGTGATCGCCGATAAAAAGAAACACGGACGGGAAATGGATGCTGCTGCGTCCATCCCCGCTTCCGATTAATTGGTCCTCTGCGGCTGCATAGTCAGCCGCATAACGTAACAGCTGCTCTCTCATACTTTACTTCAACTTTCTGCGGATGTCGTTTAATTTTCCGGCCATTTGAGCATAAAATGCATAAAGTTCCGCTCCATTAGCCAGCTCTACCTTTTCATATTCCAATTGATTGCGTGCCTCTGTGTAAGTGGCAGCCAGCTCATCCAACTTCGCCAGCAGTGGTGTAATATCCTCAGATGAAGTCAATACAGCATCACGGCGATCCGCCTTACGCATTAGTGCTGCAAATTTCTTTTCATCCAATCCACGGAAGTTTGTAAACACTTCAAACTCCACATAATTGCGGCTCTTCATGACGTTGGCAAACGGCTCCCACGCCTCTTCCTCTTCATCACGATCATAGACGTACAAAGCGCCTTTTTTCGTAATTGTGTCTGTATAGAGGGCCTGAATGAACTGATCCAACCATTTTTCTTCATCCTGATATTTGCCCAGTAAAGCTTCCAATTCAGCGGCTTTTGCTTCGATTTGAATATATTTCGCCAGCTCATCACGAACCATCTGCGTTAACTCCGGTGAACGGATCAGGTTTTCCTTGGCCATCTCTTCATTGATGCTGCCAAAGATGTCCTTGCTTCCGGTCTGCTCCAGCCCTTCAGCCAGTAGACGCTTCAGCTCAGACCATGCTCTTTTCACCTCGCCCAAATTCGGCTTGGATTCCTGTAAGCGCATATCGTAGCCTGCCAGTAGCGCATTCATATCTAGCGCTTGTGAGCGAATTACAGTAAAACGGCTGCTTGTATTTTGATCGACATCTTTCTCACGAATCACTCCGAGTGCCTTGGCCCGGTCGAAATCATTACGAATGCGGGCATTGTGAGCTTGCACACGCGAATTGATGTAAGTTTCTCCCCATGATTTTTCAGGAATCGGCGACGGCAGATTCGTCCAGTTGTTCTGACCTGTCTGCACCAGATGTCGGCCAATACCTTCACGGTCAAGAATGGTTTTCTCATAGCTCTCTTCATACACTTTGAGCGGCGTATATACAAACAGAGGAACACCATTACGCGTATTGAGCCAGAAAATCCGGTTACGGACTTCACTTTCTTTAATAGTGAAGTGCGATTTGCCAATTGCATTATTTTGATAATTGCGAACGCCTTTCAGGATATTAGGCGACTGTACAGGTACCGAAACGAATCCCCAGGACGGGAAATACAAATTGCCAGAACTGTTGCTCAAATGGAAGACAGGTACAGCCTCCTCATCCAGCTTGCTTGCAATGTAACGCTCTACAAATTTTTCAATCGCTTCATCCTGCCCGTACTTCATGACCAGGAAATCCTCCATGGAACGGGTAATGAGATCACCAAATTTGTCAGTCAAGAAATTGGAGATCGAGCTGATGATGTCCATATCCTGATCTTTCACCCATTGATCTGAATTTTCCAGCAATTCTTGGGCAAAATCACGAATCAAGTCGTCACCATTGCGGTTATCCAGCAGCTTGGTCACAACTTCCGAAATATCCGGTACACTTACCAGATTCCAATAATACGTCTTGTTACCTTTGTGATCGGATTGTTCCTCGCCATTAATCAGCAGATCACCATTCTTTTCGAAAATGGCACTCAGTGCGTTCAAAATTTCAGTAAATACATTATAAATGCGGTTATTTTCTTTATTTAGCAGGTCATACAGGTCTTCATAGAATTCAATGAGCTGCTCTGTACGTTCCACATCAGCCCGCAGCCAATATTCGTTGATTTTTGCTTCAATATATGCATTTTTCTTCTTATCCTTGGATACAAACGCACTCTTAGCATCGCCCAGCTTCTCGTTCGCCTGCTCTCGCGCCCATTCAATGTCCGTAGGAATACGGTGCAGTGATTCACGCAACGTTTCAACATAGGAAAGCAGCATTTTCAGCAAGCTAAACCCTTTTTCAGTATATATCATGCGGGATACATAAAACGGCCCTTGCTCGGGATGTAGGAACATCCGGCGGATTTGGTCCGTAAACTGTCCTACAATTTCGCCAGGAAGCTGTTTCTTCGCTTTGATATATTCTTCGCGAGCACGCGTCAGGAACGTTTGCTCCAGCTCAGTGTCCATATTAACTACTTGCATCTTAACAACATTGTTATAACTTAACCGTTCACTGTTTTCAAAGCCCGGAAGCGGCTCAGGTACACGGGACTCAAAGTTTTTGATCATGCTATCCAGATCCACGCCCAGCTTGCGGGCAAACTTCTCTACATCCTCCTGATTTGGCGCTTGCTCAAACATTTTGGACATTTTACCAAACATTCGGTAAGCCAGATATGTCGTCATTTCCTCCATAGGCAGCACTGCCGAGGAAGCTCCGATAATATTGTAATCGTAGTTTGCTGGATACGCCTTATTCATTTGCGCGATGTTGGTACGAATGTTGCTGATATAGTCATGAATGGCGAACTCTTCACCCGACTGTTTTTCCTCACTCGCCATAAAGTTGGTGATGTTCTCAGCGGTGACATTCATGCAGTAATCATAAGCATTTTCCAGTAGTTTGCCTTCCGTATTCGTAGCCGAAATAAGGTGACACAGATTGAACGGCGGCAACGGCGAGTTTACAGTCAAAATGTTACCGTACTGTTGCTTAAAGCGTTCACCACGACTGTCCACATTCATCCAGTAGTCCAGCTCTTTCAGTGCAGCATAGCCATTTTTTTTAATATATTCACGCGTATGCTCGCTCAGGCTTTTGTTGGCCAGATTAATATCCGGTGTGAACAGATAACCCAGCGTGTTTACACGGTCTACACCTGCGGAGCCATAGTCCCGCTCAATAATGCCTCGAACGATATATGAGATATCGAGGAAAGTACCGCTTCCTGTACCGCCGGACAAACCGGATAGCAAAAACACCATAAGCTTCTTGTTAGTACCTTCAGACAGGGTTTTGATTTTTTTGTCAATACTTTGTACGACCTGATTGATTTTGGTGAACAATAGTAATCGTCCAGCCTGACGTACCCCTGCCGCCCCGTTCATACCATCGGTAATGCTCAGCTCGGGAGACAGCCAGTCAGTGATGTACGGCTCCAAAATACTGCGGTTTTGCAGCAACCCGCCGATTTCCGCATTGGACAGCAGTACAAACTCATTGATGGGGTCCAAACCAATCCCTTTGTATTTTTTGTTGCGGTCTTGTTCATTCGTTTCAAAAGCGAGAAATTCCACGTTATCCGGTTTCTCGCTCTTTTTCTTGGAAATCGGGTCCGCAGGCAGCTTGAATCTACGGTTGATTTGATATTTCAAGCGGAGAAGGGCGTCAATCCCCGTTCCCCCAAGTCCGATAATTAAAATAGGATTATCGATGGTATCTACTCTGATCTTATCGCTTACGATCCCTCCGCCGAGTGATACGTCTAATTGTTGGATATGCTCTCTAACTACTGGTTTCATAGATATGACCTCCTAAGGGTTCGTTTAGCTGTTTACTGAAATAAACTCCAGTAAAATGGTTTTGTCCACACTAGCCAGCGGAATCGTCAGACGATCACCGTTTTTCAGTTCAAGACCATTGCCTGCGTCTACAGCACGCCCGGATTTTTCAATCGTAATCTCTGGGGTACTACGCACCACAATGCGATCCTGGTTCGCTGGCGTGAACACGACCTTATCGGTTCCAGCAAATTCTGGCGCCAGTTGCAGCAACTGGTGTAAATTGAATTTGCCCCGGAAGGTGTTCAGCTTCTTATACTGCGGGTATGTCTTTTCGCCGGTATTTTCGTCCCGGATTTCCAGTACGATCTGACCGACAAAGCCACGATTGGCTTTTTTGACAGCCTTCCAGATGAAATATGCCGCCACTAGCAGAACGAGCAGTCCCACCCCTAAAAGAATGAGTGGCAATAGCTTAGACTTTTCAGCAGGTGCCGTAGGCTGAGTTGTGCCAGTATTCGTACCGCTCGCTGCCCCAGCTTTGGCACTGATGGTTACAGGCTGCGTTTCACGGTAGAAGCTCTTCTCCTCTGCTCTGACGGTTAGCTCATAGTCATGCTCATCCGGAATCGTATAGGAGCCGGTAAAAGCATCGCCTGCGTTTGTTAGGGGCACTTCATTCGTTGCGCCGGTATCAAGGTCCTTGACCTTCAGGACCGCATTCATATTCGCATACAATTCCTGATCCTGATACGGCTGGTTATTGCTCGTCAGATAGGAACGAATTTGAACCGAGTCACCTTTTTTGTATGATTTGGCAGGCGGTGCGTCCAGCTTCAATTCCAAATCATAGTTAAATACCAGATTAATATCAATCTTATCCTGCTGCACTCCCTTGACTTGAAGCTTCCAGTCGCCAGCCACAGGCTTGAGCAATTTAATCAGCGAGTAGCTTTTGGACTTGGACAGCAGTACATCGCTCGAAGGAATCGACTTCGTGTTGCCCGATGGGTCTATTAATCTCGCGTCCACCGGTTTCGAGGACATGATCGAAATGTTGGCTTCCAGCACGCTATCGTTTGGTACGGTTACTGTAACGTCCTGATAGTCGCCGTTTGCCGTAATGGACTGCAAGGGCACCACTTTCAATTTCAAATTGCTGGCGAAAATTTCACTCAAAATGTTCGGTAGATCGTCTGCCGAGCTTGTAATAAAGGACTTGCCACCCGTTTGCTGCGCGATGTCGGCGAGTTTATTTTTATTCAGCTTTCCATCTGCATTCAAACCGATGGTATAGATCGGCACACCGCTTTTTTTAGCCTCGGCTACAGCCTGTGCCATATCCTGAGCGGATTGGCTTTCAGTTCGGCCTGTCGTCTTATTAAAATCGTTGTTACCATCAGCTAACATAACGATCATAGGCGCATGCCCGGCTGTTTTGCCATCCTGCAAAATACGGATCGCTTCCTTGACACCTACGGAGGTGTCAGTATACGCTCCCCGGTTCAGCCCGTCAATAAATGTCTTCAGCTCCTGCTTATCTGCTTCGGATGAAATATTAAGCAAGGCTTTCTCGCGCTGTACGACATCCGTATAGGCTACAATCCCAACCTTGTCATTTTGTGTTGACAACATATCAATAAACATTTTCATGGCTTCATTGCCAATTTTCCCAGGATCACTGGTGTTCATTGAATTACTTACATCGACTACCAGCACCGCATCCACTTTAGAAGCTGAGGGTGAAGCGGCATTCGCCGTCTGTGGCTGCCAGGCCAAAATCGAGGACATGATCATTGTACATATGATTCCGATGACCAAAAACCATTTTCTGTCTCTACTAAACATCGCTTGTACCCCTTTGCCGATTAATTCTCATTCTAAATTACAGTTGTACTCCACTACTATTAAATTATAATGAGTTTTACATGAGCGCCAGCTGAAAATCCTGTCCGAGCGGCCTGAATACGACCAAAAAGCCTATTATACCGCGATATTTTACCAATATCCTGCAGTAATGATATAATTATACCCCAACGAGGGCAATCGGGCACCAGCCTTCTCCTTTATACGACAAAAATAACCCTAGCGAAACCCGTTCATGTAAAACAGTAAAATAAAAATCTAAACAGAAAGAGGAAGTACACTATGATCTCATACGGATGTCTGGCGATTATGTTTCTTTTTGTCGCCATTAAATCACTAATCTACTATATACATAAAAGACGCGCCCCGTCGATTACACAAATCGACACCGAGCTTCTCGCACTGCTGAACCGGAGAAGTGAGCGCAATGATTAGCTCCAAACAGGCTGTGCAATTTCGCCCCTTTACCCGCACAGAGCATGCCTTCCAAAAGCTGAGAGTCTGCAAGCGCTGCGGACAATTCACCGCCCTTTGGGAAGAGAAATGTACATCGTGTGGTCGGGATACGCTGGTTCCTGTAGAGCAATATGCCAAACTCAGAGCTAAACGTTATTTTCATAAAGACCTTGCCGTCGGCATCGCGTTGCTGGCTGCTTCTATCTTTTTCGGTCACTCGTCACAGCAAATGCTACTGTGTGGTATCGTCGGTGCGTTTCTCCTGTTGCCCTTGATCCTTCTACAGCAGCGCATTGTTCCTTATGAACAGCGTAGGCAGCTTATACGCCTTTTCAGAGGGCGTATAGGACAGATCCAGGAAGGATTGAACGTGAATCAGAAAAATGCAGTTGCCCTGCGGCAACTTAGTGAGCGTGTCTGCTATGAAATGCTACGCGAAATTGCCGTACTCATTCACAATGATCGGATAAGGCTCCAGCAGGTCGCTCTGCTGCAATCATTTGTTCTTCGCAAAGATATGGAATTAACGCTCGATCCTCTCCTGATCAAAAGCTTTGAACCCCTTATGGTCAGATACATTGGAGAGGTTGCCAGACTCAATCGTGAGCTGATTAAGGATCGGACATTCCGGTATGTGGCTTTTTATGAGCGCCGTATTTTAGAAATGGCAGGAGGCGAAGATATTCTCGTTCGCGTAGCCAGTGCCGCTATCCGTAAAAAACGCTACATAGTCACCCATGCCGCTTTCATTTCCAGATATGTTCGGAAGCTGCCAAAGGAACGAATCCAACGTTTATATCATATCATCCAGGAGAATCCGTTAGAACCCTTTGGAGATTTGGCCGATGAAGTGAAGATCATGTACCTGATGGAGCAGTATAAAAGCTGAGTTGCCATAATGCCCTTTTATATATGACGTATCCCAGTCAAGGAATCACTGCAATGGATCAGCAAAAAAACCGTCAGGATCGCCAATGTGCCTCCAGACGGTTTTTTAAATATGGATTATAATGACGCTCATGCATCTTTATTGACCTTGCAGTTTATGCTGCGCATGCTTAATGGAAGTAAAGTTAAATGCTCGTACTCCCTTGCTATCATACACAATAATCTCTTTATTTAAATACGGGTGTAGACCATTAAAATATCCGGGCATAATCAGTCTGCGCATAAAAAGGTTTTTACCCAGCAGACGGGGTGAATTGGTCGCTACAACAAGCATCTGCTGGGTTGCAGACCATGGGCTAGGTTGAATATATGACAAACAGTATTCGCCTGCCGTAAAATCGTCACCCCATGTATACCCATCCTCGGTACATTCAATTTGAAGATGAGCTTGATACTTTTGAAGCAGCTCATGTCTGGACAAGGCCGAAGTGATACAAATCACGTTGCTATCAGCCAGTTCTTTCTCTGAAATATCTTTAGAAGAAACCACGGGATAATGAACACCAATGTACGGGTTCCAAGTCGCTGTCCGCGGACTAGCTAAGGCGTTCGCCGTTCGTTTCACCGCCTGCTCTTCCTCTGGTGTAGCATAACTGGATGGAAGAACAATGTGAAGTCGATTCATATAAACATCAAGTACACCCATACCGTGACTCGCACCATTTCTTCCCACGCTTTGCAAATCCGCAACACTCTTAGCTGCATCCGCATTTTTGGTGGAGTCTTCACAGCTCTCTCCCTCCCGTTCAGCAATCAAACGGTATTCGGGTGAAGGGCGTTTGTGCGAGTGTGTTTTAACAAAGCGAAAGCGGCTGTATTCTCGTAAATCCAACATGAAAATGCGGGCTCCGATACGAACTTGGGCCAGTTCCAGGGACATGTCCTCTTGTGAGAGATGAATCACAAATTCTTCGACGTGAACAGTCTCAATATCCAATTCACCCGTGGAACTCATTTCGCCATACAACTCCGCATATTCCTCGTTTTCATCCATGCGTGTCACTTCCAGCCAGTAAGCTCGATTATGTCTGCCCCGTTCCGTCCGATAGGCAATACGCTGAGGTACAGCAACTCTTTTCCATTGCATAAGCCAACCCAGTATGCCATCCAAAAGTCTTAACTCATGCGTATCCCAATGATTAGACTGCCGCTCTATCACACCTTTAAAATGGTTCGATGAAAGCTCGGTTACCGGAGCTGTGTATGCTTGGGCAAATAAGTAATCCTGGTCACCACACACATCCAATATTGGAATATTGATCAAATTTTTCAGATGCTTGGGGTGTGGCGTCCCTGAGATTACCGCAATAGCTGCAAACCGAGAAGGATAAGCCTGTGCCATCGCCCATGCAGCATATGCACCATTTGAGTAACCCGTCAGATAGATACGTTCTTCGTCCACTCGGTACGCTTGCAGTATGACATCTAGCCCCTCCAAAAAAGCAGCTTCTCCAATATAACTGCCCAGCGTAACGCCACGACACGAAAAAGTAACAAATATAGCCTCGTCTTCCCAACCCCGCCCAAAACCTCTATTCTGAAAATCCGGCAGTCCCAGCTCATATCGCTTGCCAGGCATTAGAACGATCAGAGGATACCGTCGCTCAGCCGTGTAGTTGCTGGGAAGCTGGATGGTATACCGTTGCAAACTATTGTCCAAACGGGAGACAAAAAAACCTTCACCAATGCCGTCGGCCGTCAAAAAAATATGTTCTTTCTGAAGTAACGATGAGTGCTGTGACTGTTCGGTATGTCCAGATATAAAAATTTGTTTTAATAGCTTAATATATTCACGCACCACCCGGGAATCCCAGATTTCAAAAGGATCTTCCGGCGAATCCGTTAACCTGTTTAATTCCTCAAGCAGGCCCTTTATTTGTATTTTCTGCGCAGAATGAAGAACATCTTTAGCATAGGCTTGCATGTACTGGTCATACTCTTCCTGCAAGCCCTCCACGACGACTGACAAAGGCCGCACAAGTACCGAATACACAAAATGATGTTCTACAGCCTCATAATCCCGATAGGTAACGGTGAAGTGCAGCATTCCCGTATTCCCGATCTTCTCCTCATCCCAGGCGTAGCTTTGCTCCTGCTCCCAATGGGCTGGAAACTGATCCAGCTTCAAGCCCTCATCATTCGTTACCTCGACCCATAACGTTTGATCTGAGGGAAGAAGTATCCGATCCTTACGCAGCAAATAAAATAAAATCGGGCTGTCTTCTCCTTCCCTGCCAGCACTTTGCTCAACCTCTAACCATGCCATATGATTACGTATATTACGCTCTACGAATTCACGATGCAGCTCTATCACATCTGGTTCATCGCATACCTGATTTCCACTGATACGAATAGAGCGGGCCTCATCAGGAATAAATGCAGCAATGATAACGACCGTGTGATCACCTTCCTCCAAATACAAGCGAAAGGGACCGGATTCGGCATATACCAATGTGCCATCTATCCAAATTTGTCCGGTTCCTTCAAACGGTCTGAAAATCACTTCCTGTGCAGTCATACAACGTAGATTTGAAACCAGCAAAAGTCTTTCGTGTTCAGCCAAAGGCGGAAAAACACCTAGATTCAGTTCAGAGGTCCGAGGGTCAAGCTCGGTCAGTAATCGGCACACTGCCTTTCCTCCTGCTGAAAGCTCGATTCCATCTTCACCACAAGCCTTTTCCAAATTCCATTCCTCTTGCGTAAAATGACTCGACCATTCCCTGCCCACACCACAATTTTCCGGAAGCTCGACTGGGCCGACTGCATAAGCAGACGCCAGACGTACCGGATGATCCGACAGCACAGTAGTTGCTTTTTCCAGATGTGTGAACCTCATAACATTCCCCCTCCAGGTTTTTGTGTCCTCAGAGACGTAGCCGCGTTATATTCCGTTTAACATTCAATTGAACTATATAAAACTATTCGTTACCACCTCTGCGTACTCCTCCGTGCTTTTCAAAAAAGAAGCTATTCTCACAACAAAAAAAGAGGCAGCTTCTGCCACCTCTCTTGATCATTATGCTTATTTTCTTACAATGCTGACTGCAAGTCTTCGATCAAATCCTCCAGATCTTCGATCCCAACCGAAATCCGTACCAAGCCTTCTGTAATACCTAGCTCTGCACGGCGTTCTGCCGGAATGGAGGCGTGCGTCATACGTGCTGGAACGCTAATCAGACTTTCAACCGCTCCCAAGCTCTCAGCCAATGTAAAATACTTTACTTTTTTCAGGAGGGCAACCGCGTTAGCATCGCTACCTACATCAAAGGAAATGATGCCGCCAAAGCCTTCAGCTTGAATTTTGGACAGCTCGTGCTGTGCATGGCTTTCCAGCCCAGGGTAGTACACCTTACTAACCTTCGGATGCTTTTCCAAAAAGGCTGCAATTTCCTTTGCATTTTTCTCAATTGCTTCCATACGCAGACCCAAGGTTTTGATACCACGAATCAATAACCATGAATCCTGCGGACCGAGAATACCGCCAATGGCGTTTTGCAGAAAATGAAGCTGCTCGCCCAGCTCTTCACTGTTGACTACAGCCAGACCGGCTACAACATCGCTGTGTCCACCCAAATATTTGGTTGCGGAGTGTACGACGATATCAGCCCCGAGTGTAATTGGCGTCTGCCAGTAAGGGGTAGCAAATGTATTGTCCACAATCAACAAAAGCTCATGCTTTTTCACCAGTTCTGAAACTGCGCGGATATCAGTAACTTTCAACAGCGGATTTGTTGGTGTTTCGACATACAATGCCTTCGTATTCGGACGGATTGCTTTAGAAATAGCCTCCAGATCAGTTGTATCCACAAATGTGGACTCAATCCCGATCCGACTAAGCACTTTGCTTACAATACGATAAGTGCCCCCGTATACATCATCGGTCAGCAAAATATGATCCCCTGCTTTAAACAAGGAAAACACTGCATGAATCGCTGCCATACCCGAACCGAAAGCAAAACCGCGTGTGCCTTCCTCCAGTTCCTTGATCAGCTCTTCCAGTGCAAACCGAGTCGGGTTGCCTGTACGCGAATACTCGTATCCCTTATGAACGCCGATTTCCTCTTGCTCATAAGTGCTTACCTGATAAATAGGAACGTTAACCGCGCCAGTATGAGGATCGGTAGGGAGTCCACCGTGAATCAGTTTTGTTTTGCGTTTCATTTTATATCCCGCCTTCATATATTTTTTTGCTCAAATAACGTTCACTGCTATCTGGGAAAATGGTGACAATATGTGCACCATCCGGTGCGCTCTCTGCTTCCAGTAAAGCAGCATGGAGGGCAGAACCGGAGGAACTGCCCACGAGAATCCCTTCACGTTCGGCCAATTCCTTGACGCGGTTGAATGCGTCCACATCGCTAATGGTATGAATGGCATTAAAATAGCCTTTGTCCACAAACTCAGGGATCAATTCCATGCCGATTCCTTCTGTTTTATGAGGGCCTGACTCGCCTCCATTCAAAATGGACCCTTCAGGCTCCACAATGACAGTTTTAATGGCTGCATTTTGCTCCTTAAGATAACGCGAGGTTCCCATAAATGTGCCCCCTGAGCCTGCTCCTGCCACGAATACGTCGACTTTACCGTCCAGATCGTTCCAAATTTCAGGTCCCATTGTCGTATAATAAGCCTCTGGATTATCAGGATTGCTAAATTGCTGCGGCAAGTATGCATCTTTGATTTCAGCAGCCAATTGCTTTGTTTTTTCAATGGCTCCCTTCATTCCCTCACTTGTCGGGGTATGAACGATACGTGCTCCCAATGCTTTCATCAAGTCCTGCTTCTCTTGGCTGAACTTCTCAGGCACAGCAAAAATAACCGAAATATCATAATGAAGCGCGGCCATCGCAAGACCAATACCTGCATTACCTGCTGTTGCTTCTATTAAAGTCCCGCCCGGCTTCAACTGGCCTGTCTTTAACGCTTTTTCAATTAAAGCCTTTCCCACCCGGTCTTTTACGCTCCCGCCGGGGTTCATAAACTCCAGCTTGGCGAACAGGCGAATTCCTCTGGGTAGAGAATAGCTATTCAGCTCCACTAATGGCGTGCGCCCGATGAGTTCAAGGGTATTGCGATATACATTCATAATTTCAGGCTCCTTTTAATGGCGAATCCAAAATAAACCAATGGTCAAAAATTAGCGCCCATTGTCGGAGAAATTCGCTGTCTTCTCCAAAAACATAGTAATGCGGTAAGTATTGATGCAATAAGATTTTATGTGTATTTGAAGCTTTTGTCAAATGGACCAGTCACAATACCCACACCCTTGATATTCTGCCTCGATATGATGGTAAATATCTCTCAAAATACCCACGTCTAACATAGGAGGATGTCATCTATGGGTAAGCAATGTTTAAAGATAGCTGCTGTATATTTTGCCCTCGGTGTGCTGTTCAGTCTAATCATTGGCGTGTCGGGTGATTATAGCCTGTCCCCTATTCAGTCTCATATCCATTTGCTGGGTTGGACGACTCTTGGGATCATAGGTCTGATCTATGTGACCTTTCCTGCACTTTCAGTTACGATTCTGGCACGTATCCACTTTTGGATACATAACATCAGTCTGCCAGTGTTGATATTGGGTATCATAGGTAAAAATTACGCGATTGCAGAGGCTAGGGTGTGGGTCGTCATAGGGTGGGTGTTACTCGCGGCGGGTATTATGCTGTTTATGGTGAATGTGTGGGACAGACTGCGTTAGATCACATAAGTTTCTTCACTGGTCATAGAAAAAAGGAGCCCGATCATGCAAAGGCTCCTTGATATCCTCATTATAGATTGCAATATATATCTAGCTGTGCTAGCAAAGTGTCCTTACTGTTAATTTACTGCTCCATCCTGTACATGTTCTTTACAGAAGTTTTCAACTGCTTGCAGCTCATCCTCTTCAAGTTCAAGCTCAATGTAACGATCCGTTGCTTTTTCAAACAATTCATACTTCAGCAGTCCTGTCTTTTCCTCGTCTACTAAATAAAGAGCACGGATATATATTCCGTTTTCAGTGTATAGCTCGTCGTCTTCCTCTACCTCTACCTCAATGATAAATTCATAACGCTGTCCACTCAAAATACCAAAAGCATCTTTAATTTGATCTACTGTGTATGCTGTAAAATTCAACATGTTTTTATTCCCTCCGGATTTCCTTCAATTATGGTGCATTCTACGCCAGCAGGCAGTAGTTGTTCAACTTGTGTGCGTACTTCTGGACGATTCAAATCCTGACCCATGATCGAGATCCAGCCCTGATCATTACGCGAGCGGATTAGACGCCCTATGCCCTGTCTGAGTCTAAGTGCCATGTGAGGCATATCTATCTCAGTAAACGGATCTGCTGCATCCTTGCGCAGAGCCGTAAAAACCGGATCATTCGGAGGAAATGGCAGCGACCAGATGATGACATGTGACAGGGATGGTCCAGGGATGTCCAATCCTTCCCATAATGTAACAGCGCACAACACACTTTCCTCATCATTCTGAAAAGCGGAGATCAGATGGCTAATTTCAGCCGAGCCTTCATACAGAAAACGATAGGCAGATGCCTCTGGGTAAGCAGAGAGACCCCTTTGGAAGGCAGTCAGTTCCTCCTGAGAAGGAAACAGAATAAGCGCTCTTCCCTGCGATTTCTCCAGCAGCATCAGCGCCCTCTGGATTGGATTATGTCCCGCTTGTAGCGGGTACAGTGCGGCTTGCATCTGATCGCTGTAGTCATAAGGTGAAGCGACGGAAAACGTTAGCGGGTTTTCAATACCGAGGCTCTGCGCCATATAGTCAAATGAACCCTCCACGGAAAGTGTAGCCGAAGAGAATACGATTGGAATATGCTGCGCAAATACTCGTTCTTTGAGAATCTCTTTTACCATCTTCGGCATAACCACAAGCGTTAATCCATCCTGATCCTCTGTCACCCACGAAATGAGAAGTTCAGGACGCTTAAACAAAGCCAAAGCAGTTTGAATCATTTCCAAATGTTCTTCTACAATTTTGACTTGATACTCATCCAAAGAGAATAACCCGCTTTCAAACACAAGCTCTTCCTCGATCGTACCGATCAGTTCACCAAAACGGTTCACCTCCCGAATCAACGATTCATTCAGGATAAACTCCTTGCGGTTAGACCCTTGTACTGGCTGACTGCTCTTATTGAGCGCAGCAAACAAAACCTCGCTTTGGGAGATTGCATCTTCGATCGTCATGGCCAGAGATTCCCGCACTTCTCCCTCTAGCAGTCGGGTAATAATAGACTCAAATTGAGTGTGCTTAAGCTTGTAAGTAAGCGCATTTTGTGCCGCTGTCTCCAGCAAATGTCCTTCATCAAAAACAACAGAGCTGTGCTCCGGCAGCAATGGCAGCTGACCCTCGCGCTTTCGCGCTTCATAGGTCCATACATGCTCCATGTAAAAGTCATGGGAGCAGATGACCAGATCTGCCGCTTTGCGGTAATGATCACGAGACAACGTCTGTCCGCAACGATGACGCTGATGACAGACGAGACAGTCTTGAAATACATCCCATCCAAGTCTGCTCCACTGTCCATCTGTTAGCTCAGGATACTCTTTCCGGTTCCCGTATGGAGTAAAGGACTGTAACGTATCTGGAAAATGGACAAAATCAGGCAGACCCTGATAAATATCGCGAAAAACATCCGCGTCCTCATCCAGTCCGCTTCTCACCTCATCCAGCTTGTTCAAGCAAATATATTGATCTGGCGATTTCCCTAATCGGGCATCAATTGTCAAGCTTAGATGCCGCGCCAGCTTGGCGATATCTCCTTCTGGCTTCACCAGTTGTTCAATCAATGATTCATCCGCACAGGCAATAATCGCCGGTTTTCTCATGTATCGGGCATATGCAATAGCGTACAGCAGGTATACCAGCGTTTTACCAGTGCCTACACCTGCTTCTGCAAAAATGGTCTTTTTTTCCTTATAGGCACGTTCTAGCTGGAATGCCATATAAATTTGTTCATCCCGAACCTCAAAGCCGACTTCAGGCAAAACTTCATAAAATACATCTGCAATCCAGTCACTTGCCTGCTCAATAAACGGCTTGGACGGATCAAAGGCAAAAGGGTAAGTAGTCAATCGGGCTGTGCCTCCAATTCGTTCATAATGTGCATCCTTTCATTATAACGCAAAACAAGCTAAAAAGAACATGTAAACTGTAAGAATAACTTACATTTTTTATTTTGTCACAATGGAATTTTTTCATGACATAATGAGAAAACAAAGAAACCAGCGAATGCTTTCAGGCGCTGGCTGGTTCCTTGTTTACTTTTGCTTCATCAAATCTGGAATTTGTTACAGCAATCGCTCTCTCGTAATGGCATCATCAAAATTCCACGAACTGTCGAGCGTATATACCCGTTTATTCTGAACGGCAGGAATCGTTTTCCACACTTCACTATTCATCAGGTTTCTGGGTTGTTGCAATTGTTTCTTGACTCTGATCCGACAGAATAAAAAGTTCATCCCCGATAAATGAAGGAAGTACCCTTCCATCTTCCGCAACGTTAATTTCCTTAATTTATGATGTTAGAAGCTGCTGGAGGCAAGGATGATTGCTGCTCATGTCGCTGCAACTCTTTTTTATTTACAACTAAGGTTTTGGCACATAAATCGTGGACTCCTTGTTTTTTCGCAGTAAAAGCAACCACAATGTAAATAATATGAACAAGCATAAAAGAAATGACTTTAATCCAGTACCGTCCGGATGCGTGTAAGAATCCTAGACGGTTTCCTTTGCTGTTAACTACAACTAGAGAAAACACAAGCTTCCCCGGCGTAGCCTGTACTTTCGATGATTCCAAAAAACCACAATATAGCCATGGTAGCACAAGCCAAAGAATCAGCGGCATCCAAATAAAAAATTCTAGTATGAAACCCGTCTCCTCTATATCCAGAAGAACTGGAATTATGGAAAATGTCCCCCCAACTAAAAGGACTATGGCAAAGAGAATGATCAGATCAATGATAAACGCTGCCGTTCTCACCCAAAATCCTCCGTAAATCTTTCTCACACTATCACTTGTCACTGTCATAATGATATAACTCCTTTGCATTCGTTAAAATCCATTTTATTCCTTTACCCAAAGAGATATCATAGGCTCACTTCCCTAATTTGTCAATTTAAGAAGAAACATCATATACAAGTAAAAGGACCTATTTTCATGCATTAAAATGAACATTCTTTTAGGATTTAAGCGCTTATACACCGTAATTTTACTCTGAGTGGGCACGAAATAAGCGCGCCACAGTCTCTTATCTACCTATACGTAGTACTTTGGCATCGAATTAGAATCAGCCTTTTTCACGGATAAAAAAACAACGTATGTGTAAATGAGATTACACATACGCCGCCACACTATTTATTCTGTGGATTTGACAAGCAACAACTCAACTCGAATGAGCTTGTTCCCGACCATCTAACGCACTATGTTTTTTGCCTCCACACTAAACAAACCTTCCTCACCACGCAGCTTTGCCAATGCTTCGACAAAGAAGTAATCGCCGTAGATAATGGGCACATTGATGTGTCTTTGCTCAGGATAATGTACGGTTCCGTTCATCAGCAATCCCTCATGTTCTTGGCACCATGCCGTACCTGTGTGATGCAAGCCCTTGAGGATGGATTCTGCAGCTTTGGTAAATTGCTCTGCACGTGCCGAATATTTTGCTAGTTCCAGCAAACCGCTAGCTGCAATGGCTGCAGCTGACGAATCCCATGCTTCGCGGTGCCCTTCTTCTGCTCTAAAGTCCCACACAGGCAGGCAAGCATCGCCCAGTTGGGACAGGAAAAAGTCAGCCGTGTTCTCGGCTACCTTTAAATAACGCGGATCGCGCGTGTACCCGTACGAAAGCGTAAAACCGTACAGCGCCCAAGACGTGCCGCGTGCCCAGGCGGAACCGGGAGCAAATCCCTGTCCGCCATGCTCGGCGACCTTTTTTCCAATCTCCGGATCGAACTCAATTACATGCGCGATGGAGCCGTCCGAACGAACGAACTCACGTGCCACGGTATCTGCATGCTGAACAGCGAGAGCAGCAAAGCGTGGATCTCCACTTTCCTCCGAGGCCCAATAGAGCAAGGGTAAATTCATCATACTGTCTATGATCGCAACACCCCGTGTATCCATATCCTTCGAGTGGAAGTTCCACGCGCGAATAAAGCGGCCATTCACGTTAAAACGAGCAGCCAGCAAATTAGCAGCCAATAACCCCCGTCTTCTGGACTCTGCATCACCAGTCAACCGATGGGCGGCCACACCGCTGAGCAGCCAAATAAAGCCGAGATCATGGTCTACAGCTTCGCTATTATAAAGTATTTTTTCCAATCGAGCCTCGCAGCGTTGTGCAATTTTAGCGGTCTCACTGTCAGGACGTGCCCGATGGGCCAGCCATAGCAGTCCCGGATAAAAGCCTGCTGTCCACCACGCTTCCTCACAATTATCATAACGTCCACCCTCTGCAACATGTGGAAAGGCGTCCCCCAGTCTTGCCGCCAAGGCAAGCGTTTTATTCAGTGCCAGCTCCCACGATTGTTCCAGCCATGCTTCTGATTTTGTCATTTCTTTTTCCTCTCCCTTTCCACAGGATTGAAGATAACTATGGCTCCCGACCTAATCTATTCAGGTAACCGAATGATAAAGGAAATGCGGCTGCCTCCACACTCCAGACGCGCTCCCTTAAGCAAACCATTTCGGCAGGCTACGGCAGTCAATTCTTCCGGCCATACCACGTTTGTTCCTTCCGTCGTGGGGATGACTTCAAGGCTTGCGCCTGCGTATTCGACTCGAATGCTTTCAGTTTCTTTCCCGGCTGTCATCACATGATGAATCACACTTCGTTCCCGACCGTCATACGCCATCAATGGAATAAGTGCCCCTACATTCTGAATATTGCCTTGAAGCTCATACGACACTTCAATTTTGCCAGGCACCTGACGATAATGCGTTCGGATTTCCCTCACTCCCGGGAATGGACCTTCCCACAGCAGAGTAAAGTCTGTCTCTCCATCAGATGCTGAACTGCGCTCCATCTGTACGTTTCCTCCGCCATCCTGCGGATCAATCCCTCCATCACGGTCGAACTCCAATGTGCCAGGGATTCCTTCTGACAAGCTGTGCCACTTTCCGTCTTCGGTTTGCCAGGCGGGTGTATAGCTCAGCGGGAAAATATCTCCCTCCGCGAAACCCGTAAAGCCGCGATCTGCGTGTCCTGCTGAGGATGGGCCGATCAGAGATGGCAACGCAGAACGTTGAATACGTACGATACCCGGAATATTGTACGGATCGTTGATTGAGGTTTGCACAAACATTTGCTGCCCGTCTACAGCTGCAATGACGGTCTGAAACCAGCCATCCGTTGCCAATACCCGACTGCCGATCTCCGCCGGGATAGAGGTTGGAGGAATACAATCAATCTCCTTCCCATGTAGGAGCGTATGGGCCAGCACAGCTGCCGTCCACAGACTGTAGCAGGTATGATTCGAGTACACCTCAAAGCCATGGCGTGCCTCAGATGAATAATGGTTGCGGACGATATGCAGTTTGCCATCATCGGTCTGCCAACGGCCAATCGATTGCCAGCATAGATCTGCTGCCCGCCGAAATGCACCTGCAAGCCCATACTCGCCTGCTGTATACGCCTGCTGCGCATGTGTTGTAAAAACAAAGGCCGCAGCCGCTTCGTTCCATTGGTGTTGCGCGCTTCTTCCACGCGGAGGAATTTCCCCATGCGGGGATAAAGTCAGCAATGAGCTGAGTGCTCCCCTGCGAAGGTAGTCACGCACTTCGAGAGCACAGCCGCCATTATATCCGTTCTCCAGCATCACACCTAGATGAAACCGTGTGACAATATCGTAGGCGAATGGGCTATTGGGCCGATCCAGCGGACCATCTTGGTACAGCCCCAAACTGGTAAAGCGAGGTAAGTGGTAGTTGCGGATATACGTCTCCATCCACTCAGAATCGGCTGCAATCCCTTCAGTGGCACGCAAAAACTCGCCGGAAATCATGATCGCATTCCAGTTGATCATCCGGTTTGGATTTTTCATTTTGCTCATCGTAAAAATGTAGGTCTGCTCAGGCTGAATCCTGCTCAATTGCTGTTTCCAAGCCGTGGCCTGCTCTGGCAGCAGATTTTTAAGGATACGATACGCCCCCATCATCATAATTGGAAAAAAGTCCGGGTGATGATCTGGTGCTTTTTCCTCGACTACACAGGCTATGCTATGCGTCAAGGCCGCAGCAGCAGACTCAAGTAAATCATGCCGGCCTTCTTTGACCAGCACAGCCGCAGCCAACGCATAGGATGGAGTGGAGTAATACCGTTCACTTTCAGAATGAGGATCAATGATAGCTCCGTTTTCATCTTGATACGAGGCATATGCGCGAACCAGCTTTTCCAGCACATCCAGCTTACGTTCGTGAGTCCATCCATCATTTTCTCGATTTGGTGCGCTTTCCACCTGTTCTATAAATCTCTCCAGTTCCGTCTGCCAAGGGTACACGCTGCCTGTTTGAAGCTTATTCATTCTGTATGCCTCCCATTCAACATGAAGATTGATGTATGGTAAAAAACAGATTGCAATCGATGCTTGCTGAACCGTTCCAGCGATTAGAGTCTAGTTGCAGTGATGTCTTATAAAACACAAAAGCCACTCCGTCATGATCTATATGCTTCACAGCCTCCAGCCGCTGTCTCAGCACGCCAGCATCATAATCTAGCCTAACCACTGCGTTCGTTCCCTTCCATTCCACGAAGCCTACTCCTGTATGAGGCTGAATACGGCTGATCAAAAGCTCCTCCACCTCCCACGGCTTCACGTTCATACCAGACGTCTCAAACTCAAAATGATCTGTGACAGTAAGCCTTGCTCCCTCGTTACCCTCCGGCACACTCCAGGCAAAGGAGCGAGTGAAAACAACCAATTCATCTACAGCATAAGCAGATGTCAAATCGAGCTTAAAGCTTGTAACTGTCTGTGCTCCCTCCTGCTCATCCATAGCAATATCCAGCACAACCGCCCTTGCCTTTGCTCCGGATTGCTGCGTGACTCCATTAATGATAGGCACGGAATGACCGCTGGAGGAAATGTTGATAATCGACTCCCGTCCTGGTGAAAAATAGGCCTTCGTGTACAAGCCTGCTCCTAGATCACAGAGTAGATTTTCGCCACCGCCATGAAGGATGAAGTGTCCAAGATCATTATGATTGTGCGGCTCATTGTTATGCCCAGCCTTGGCTGAAAATGCAAGTGCGGCACCTGGGTTATCCTGCTGTCCCCCAGATCCATGATGACTAGAGCAGAGGCTGCGGCACATCAACCAGCCGAGTTGCGGCAAATAATCGATTACGGCTTCACCGCATCCATATACCAAGGGATTGGTCCAGACTAGGTTACGCAATACATGAGCCCAGCGGCGACACGGATCTTCCAACAAACCAGGTACCCGAAAGGGGAGTGTAGATGGGCGTCCTTGCAAAAAATTCACATGAGAGATGAGTCCAGAAGGCAACCGTTCAGTTTCACTACTATCTGAATAATTAGCGAAAATACCGTCTGACAGATGGACTCGTTCTGCAAAGGCTGCGATTTGTCTTACCTTTTCTGAGTTCAAAATATCCACAGCTCCCTCGGTAAACTCACGCAGCATATCGGCAAAATATATAAAATACCCAAAGCCATACACCCAGTAACCTACGCCTTCGGGACATCCCCCGTCCTCTCTGTAGCCTGCCAAAAAACAATCCAGTGCACCCAGCATACGCTCGATGGCTACCGCTCTGGAAAAGTCGTCTTTTGCCAGCAGCAATGCAGCAATTCCGCAACCTGAAGCGCATACTGCCGACCAGTTATGCTCTGCCGTTTCCCACTCAAAATGGTGAGGCTGCCAAAACACAGGTTCCAGTACACGGCGTTCAACCTCTTTGTGTACCTGAACGACTACGTGATCAGCCAGTCGTTCTCCAAGTAGCAATAAAATTTCAACCAGCATTTGCGCTGTTTCTGATGCGAATAAATCCACCTGCTGCCAAGGCGGTGTTACAGTGTCCTCTTCGTTGACATGTGCAGGAAGCGCCCAAGTGTACTCGGTGCATATGTCCAGCAGTCCGCTTTCCACCTCTCTCATCTTCCGATGCTCCGGATCGGCAACTGCTGCCAGCACGATAGCAACCAGTCGTCCGCGCCGTTCAAAGTATACATCCTCATACGGCTTGCGCTCCCCTGTATTAGCAAATTGCTGGAACAGAGACAACGGTAGTTCAAGCCGTGGTGCTTCCCGAACATCATTGCAGATACGTTCGATGTCCTTCCAAAGCTCGGCGTATGCCGGTTCATCGACAGTTGCCCGCAGCCTTTGGGTCCAATTGCTCCTTAACCGTTGTCTTGCCGAATTCTGCACTCCGCCAGCCAGCGCGTTGACGAGCCGCGAAGCAGGCCAAGCCTCCTTCAGAAGACTCATTCGCATTTCCTCCCCATGAGAAGCATTCGTTTCACTTTCTTTTTTTGTTAACGCTTTCATTGTATCTAACAATCTGCCTAAATTCAAAGGGGGGTAAGAATATAATTGGAAAAATATAAAAAAACCTCCACGCCACGTTGTCGTGGTCATGAAGGTTCTTATTTACGTTCTTGAGTTCCGTCCAGATTCGCTTTGGTCCATTTTTCTACGCTTTAGGCTTCTCTTGTTTCCAGTTTCTAATCCCGTCATCCTCTAGAATCCCCAATGCGGCATCTGAAATATTAGGATCACGCAGCAGAGCATCCTCGACTCTAAATTTAATATCATCAGCATCTGCCAGCGTCATGCCCGAAGTAAGCTCGATCACCCCTTCGACGTGATAGTAACGTCCCTCCTGCAAAATACGCATTTGAGAAATATCGGTCACATGTGTATCTGCCAAAATAATGGAAGCCACACGTTCTTCGATATCAGGAGGTGCAGATACACCAATCAAGCCCACCATGTTGTCATAACCGACCCGGAAAGCTACACCGACCATCAGACAGCCGATGAGAATACTCGAAATCCCGTCCAGCAGCTTAAAATCTGTCAGCGATGTGACAACTACAGCAAGCAGGGCAAGTACCCCGCCTGTCGTTGCTACCAAATCCTCATAGAACACCAAGCGGGTTGGTGGCGCAGCACGTCCCACATGACGAAAGGCAGAGGTAAAAATACCTAGCCCCTTCGCTTCCACTCTGGATTCATGCAGCACTTCTTTCATCGCTTTGCTCCATACAAATCCGTCAACCACCAATGACAAAACCAGCACCACTACATTAATCCAAAATCCTTGTGCGGATTCGGCCGGATGCTGCAGCAAATGAACTCCTTCCAATACAGTTTCGTAGGCCATAATCGTTACGACAATAACGGCAACCATACAAAAAAGATTAATTACCCGTCCGAAGCCGGTAGGAAAACGTTTCGTAGGTTTTTTCTCTGCCAATACACTGCCCGCAAATACAAACATTTGGTTCACCGCATCCGCAATGGAATGCATCATCGTAGCAAACATAGAGCCGCTGCCTGTCAAGGCAAAAGCAATCCCCTTAATCAGGGCAATGCCAGTATTACCCAATGCCGCCGAGCCTGAAGATTTATTTCCTTTTTTGACCATACTCCAAAAGGAGTCCTCTCTCTGTTTCACTTCCATCTTGTAGCTCCTCCTGAGGTATACATAATCTGACATATCCACATTATGTAATCGCTTGTTATGTATTATTTTTAACCCGTCCATATTCTACCTAACCAACTGAGGAGAATCAATACTCATGATAATATATTCCATCGTAAAGATTCCCCATGACTCTCACGAAACGGAAGATCGTAGCTACGGATTCCTCAAAGCAAAAAGCCGTTGATCTAGCAGAACCTTTTTATTGCGGTGAACGTTCTGCTGTGTCAACGGCTGCAAAACTTGCTGACTTAACTTCGTTCATTCAGCCAAATGGCAAGCCACCCAGTGATCTGGACGAGCTTCACGATAGCGTGGAATCTCTTGAGAGCAACGGTCGATTGCAAAGGGGCAGCGAGTATGAAACTTGCAGCCCGAAGGCGGATTCACCGGACTTGGAATATCCCCCTTTAGCAAAATACGTTCTCTTTTCAGCTTCGGCACCGGAATAGGCACAGCCGACAGCAACGCCTTCGTATACGGATGCAGCGGATTGCCGAATAGCTCGTCACGCGAAGCTGTTTCGACCATAGAGCCTAGGTACATCACGCCAATACGGGAACATAAATGTTCAACTACACTTAAATCGTGAGAGATGAACAAATATGTCAGCCCCCGCTCGGCCTGCAATTTAGCAAAGAGGTTAATAATCTGTGCCTGGATGGACACATCCAGCGCTGACACCGGCTCATCAGCGATGATCAGATCCGGTTGGAGCGCCAACGCGCGGGCAATGCCGATCCGTTGACGTTGACCTCCTGAAAATTCATGTGGGAAACGGTCGATATGATATTCCGACAATCCGCACAGCTTGAGCACGTCCAGCACGATCTGCCGGACCTCTTCTTTGGTAGCTATACCGTGGTCGAGCAGCGCCTCACCAATGGCATCTCCGATTCGTACACGCGGATTCAGCGAGCTGTACGGGTCTTGAAAGATCAGCTGAATTTTGGGACGAAATTCCTGCATCCCTTTGGCTGACAAGCTGTGGAGATCCACCCCTTTGTATTTGACGGTACCATCTGTTTTATCCGTCAATCTAACAATCGTGCGGCCCACCGTGCTTTTACCGCTCCCCGATTCCCCCACCAGGCCAAAGGTTTCACCCTGACGGATCGTAAAGCTTATATCGTCTACTGCCCGCACATGTCCTGAAGTACGGTTCATAAACCCCGACTTCACCGGGAAGTACGTTTTTAAACGGTCTATTTCCAGCAACGGCTCAGCCATGAACAACCGCCTCCTCATACAACCAGCAGGATGCTTTCTGCTGAGCTGCAACTTCTTTTAATGTAGGCTCCTTTATACGACAAATGTCCATACAATGCCCACAGCGGTCATGAAAATAACAGGACGTCGTCAGCTCTAGCGGATTAGGCACCTGCCCAGGGATGGAATACAGCTCCTTTTGGCGCTGATTAAGCACCGGTTTGGACTTGAGCAAGCCTTGTGTATAGGGATGCTTGGGGTGATTGAATAGCTGCACCACTTCGCCTTCCTCGACGATCTTGCCCGCATACATCACAATTACATAATCTGCCATCTCCGCAACAACACCCAAATCATGGGTGATCAGCATAAGCGACATATTGGACTGGGCTTTAAATTCACGCAGCATGTCGAGAATCTGTGCCTGAATTGTTACATCCAGTGCCGTGGTCGGCTCATCCGCAATAAGCAGCTTTGGACCGCAAGAAACAGCAATGGCAATCATAATGCGCTGCAGCATCCCTCCGCTCAGTTCATCGGGATAGCTTTTTAATATCTGCTCCGGTCGGGATATACCGACCTGTTCAACCAACTCCAGTGCCCGCTTGCGAGCTTGCTTTCGGCCCATCTTTAAGTGCTCAATCAGTGGCTCCGACAGTTGTTCACCAATGGTCATAACCGGATTTAATGAAGACATCGGCTCCTGAAAAATCATGGAGATTTCATGTCCGCGAATCGTGCGCATCTCATTTCTACTAAGCTCTAGCAGATCGGTTTCCTCAAAACGGATACTTCCACCTGCCACTTTACCACCGGGACTCTGAATCAGGCCCATGATCGACATGGCGGTAATACTTTTGCCGCAGCCCGATTCACCCACAATGCATACCGTCTCCCCCGGCTTCACGCGAAAGCTGATATCATCCACCGCTTTGACCGTTCCTTCTTCTGTATAAAAATGAGTGCTTAAATGTTCAATAGAAAGTAAATTGTCCATGGTGCATGATCACCTACCTCTTATGTTTCGGGTCGAGTACATCCCGCAGCCCGTCACCAAAAATATTAATAGCGATGACTGTAGCAAAAATAGACAGGCCTGGCGGTATCCACAACCAAGGTCGTTGCTGAAAATCCAATACATTGTTGGCAGCATCAATCATATTGCCCCAAGTCGGTGTCGTGGGCAGCACCCCAAGACCAAAGAAGCTAAGTACAGATTCACTCAAGATAGCTCCGCCAATATTCAATGTAGCGATAACGATCAGCAACGGCAAAATATTCGGCAGCAGATGCTTAAAGAGCTTTCGGCGATTCGATAGTCCTAGCACCGTCGCGGCTTGCATAAATTCACGTTCCCGTAAACTAAGCATCTGACCTCTCACCATCCGTGCAATCCCCGGCCAGTTGACTAGACTCAGCATCAACATGACGATATACATCCGTTGATCAGGCGGAACCTTCCAGTCAGATAACAGCGCCCCCATAATAAATAGCAATGGTAAACTGGGTATAGTCAGCAGCAAATCGGCAATGCGCATAATGATTTGATCCGCAATTCCGCGAAAATAGGCGGATATAACCCCTAGCGTTGCTCCTAAAAAAACAGACAACACCATAGAAGCCAAACCCACAGTAAGAGAAATTTGACCTGCCTGCATCACACGTGTCAGCACATCCCGTCCCAGCTTGTCTGTTCCTAGCCAGTGATGGATATTCGGCGCTTTGTTCATTATTAATATGTTCGTTTTGTTATCGGAATAAGGAGAAAATAACGGACCGATAAAACAGAGCAAAAACATAAATACCACGACGAGTAGTCCAGCCATAGCAAGCTTGTTTCTGAACAGCTGCCGGAGCGCTTGCTGCCACATTGAAGATTTGGCAGTTGTGCGCAGTCTGCTGTTGCTCGTGCTCAAATTACTGCTCACGGATGACATTCCTTAGCCCCCTTACTACACTTTCACACGCGGGTCAGCAATGCGATACAAAATATCGGATAACAGCGTCCCGATCACGCTCAATATGGCAATTAACATCGTAAAGCCCATAAGCAGCGGATAATCCCGAAGCGAAAAGGATTGCATGTACAACTGACCGATCCCGGGCCAGTTAAAAATCTTTTCAATAATCAGAGATCCGCCAAACAGCGCAGGCAATTCAAAGCCAACGAGCGTAATCGCAGGCAATAATGCATTTCTCAATGCGTGTGTAAAAAGCACCTTTCTTTCCTTTAAGCCCTTTGCACGGGCTGTGCGGACATAGTCCTGCTGGATCACGTCGATCATATTGCTGCGGAAGTAGCGGGTCAGCGAACCCAATCCCAGCAGTGTCATTACGATCACCGGCAAGGTCATGTGCTGGAGAACCTCCTTCACATACTCCAAGCCTGTAGCGTTACTGCCCGTATTAAGCATGCTGCCCGGTGGCAGCCACTTCAGATCGACCGCCGCAATTTTGATTAGATATAGTCCAATAAAAAAAGATGGAACAGACATCGCGGCAAAAATTAACACCATGACCAACGTATCGAACCATGAATACTGCTTGTAAGCAGCTACTACACCAATAATGACCGCAATCAGCCAGGTCAGGAAAGTCGATACAATGGCTAACAAGAACGAGTTCCAGATATATTCATTAAACAAGGTCAGCACTGGTTTCTGTTGGGCGAGCGAATAGCCGAAATTACCATGCAGCGCGTTGCCTAGCCAGTTTCCGTAGCGTTCAAGAATAGGCTTATTCAACCCGTAAATTTCCCTGAGCTCCGCCTTTCTCTCTGGCGATAGCTTCAGATTACCGCTAATGAAATCTCCCGGTGTCATGGCATACAGGAAAAAAATCATCATTGAAGCGGCCAACAAAATAATAATCATATACGACAGTCTTTTCGTTAAAAACGAGCTCATGACAGACTCCTTTCAATTCATGGTCGGGCTACCCATTACGCATCCTCCATTTGGGAGACCCCTTGATCCGAACCTGGCGTTCTTCACAAGGGGCCTGCAAAGGTGGCTTATTTAAGGGACCATTCGAACAGATTACCAGACAAGCCAATGAATGGGCTGACCTTTACATGTTCCATCCGACCATTGTAAGCATATACTGTCTTCTTGTAGTTGGTGAAAATAACAGGGAGTTCATCATTTAGCAGCACATATAATTCTTTATATATTTTCTTGCGTTCTTCTATATTCGTCGTAGCCAAGCCTTTTTCATAGAGCTCTTTGAGCTTCGGATTGTTATATCCCTTGATTTCACCATTGACGAATGGCTCAATTCCATCCGATGGGTCTGTCAGCATGGCTGTCGAGAAGGCCGCGAGATCATAATCTTTGCCTTCTACTTTAGCGACCATCGCATTAAAATCTGCGAAGATTTCCGGTTGCAGGTCAACACCAATCGCTTTATAGTTCTCAGCCGCAAGCGCAATAAACGTATCTGTTTCCGGACGTTTAGAGGTCAGCAAGTGAATGGTCAGCTTTTGACCGTTTTTCTCACGGATGCCGTCACTGCCTTCTACCCAGCCTGCTTCATCCAGCAGCTTTTTTGCTTGCTCCGGGTCGTAGTTGTATGGATTGATCCCATCGGTCGTGTATGACCAGAATATAGGAGAAGCCGGAATGTTGGCGACCGCCCCTGCTCCCTGTGCTGCATCAACATAAATGCTTTTGCGATCCAATCCATAGGTCAATGCTTGACGAACCTTTTTATCCTTCAGCTTTTCATTTTCCAGATTGAGTTGCAAATATCCGTAGGTGCTCGGGGTATATGGAAGAATATTCAAAAAGCCAAGCCCTTTCAGCTTGTCGATATTTTCCTGCGTTGCGGTAAAGGAAGCAAAATCGGTATCACCTGTTTCGATGAATTGCCATGCATCACCTTCCGCTGTCTTATAAATGAAGTGTTTCGTTTTCGGCTTGCCTTTAAAAAAGTGATCATTCGCCTCCAGACGAACTTCTTGCCCGGGAATGAATTTTTCAAGCTTATATGCCCCATTCCCCAATGGGCTACCATGCAGATTTTTAAAATAATCCAGCTGTCCGAACTTATAATCCTTGCCGTAGTAAGCTTTGGACAGCACATATTCACCGAGAATGGTTAGAGCCAGCGCGTTCGGCTTTTCCAATGTTACTGAAATAGTCTGTGGATCGATTACCTTAATTCCATCAATTTGCTTTGCCTTGCCTTCCCTGTAGGCTCTACCGCCTTTAATGTTCAGCTTCCGAATTTGGCTGTCGCCAGGATAAGCTTTGTCATAGATCAACGTCCAGGTAAAAGCGACATCCTCTGCTGTCAAAGGCGAGCCATCGCTGAATTGGGTACCGGGAACCAAGTGAAACGTATACGTCAGATTATCCTTGGAAATATCCCAACTCTTCGCTAGATTGGGCAGTGGAAGCCCTTTTTCGTCTACGGTCACCAGCGGAGTCCATAACTGCGAAATGACGTTGCCGTCATAGCCGCTTTGATTAAAATACGGAGTGAATACCCCGGCCGGGTCAGTCAGGCCGACAATAATGGTGTCGTTTCTTTTTTTAGACACTTCCGGCAATTTGGACATATCAGAAGCCTTTACCAGACTTGTTAATGGCTGCGCTATAGCAGTTGTCTGTGTGTCCCCATTATTTTGGGCAGTAGTATTGTTGGTGCTATCCGATCCACCGTTAGAGCAAGCTGCCAGCAAGGTAGAACTCGCTAGAAGCAGACTGCTAAGTAAAATAATACCTTTTTTCAACATAATCCCCCCGAGTTAAATTATTAAATTCCGATAGAACAAGTTGTGATTAAGAAGATAAACCTCATTATAGGAATTTATTGGGGTTCTGTAAAGGGAGAACTGCATTTTTTTATATAAAAAATCTGCTCATAAACATCGATCCGAATTCATGTACAAATATAAATAAAACCTCTCAATCCCTAATAGTAGATTGAGAGGCAGTCTCTTACTGATTACTATATATTTTTTACAGCATGGATATAATGAATCGTCTGCATAATCAAAAACGATCAAACTTCCCGATGATCTTGGCAAACAAATAATTCTATATTCGCTCCATGTAGCCAAGGATACTCCCTTGCATCTCATCCACAGCTGCAAGCCGTGCACTGTAGCCGAGCAATGTTTCGCCATCAAAATGTGCATGAATGAAGCCAGCGGCACGGAGCTTAAATATATGATCGTGTGTGATTCCCTTGGATAGCTGGAGATGACGTACAATCTCAATAAAGGTTCGCGGAGATTGGCTCTGGTACAAATATTTTAAAATCTTGAGCCTGCTCTTCTCCCCCAAACTTCGAATCATACGATATTCTTGTGGTGATAAAAAATCATCTTCCTGGACATATACTCCTGCTGAATAATGACATAACAAAAGTGAGCCAAATTGATAAATAATATTCATCGGCTGAAAATGATATTGCGGTACCAGCAACACCTGCGTTAGTCCTGCGGAAGGCTCGAATCGGAATCCATTAGTTATACGATCCACCCACTCCATAGAGCTATATACGTTCTTCTCCCGCTTTCTGCGTTCAGCTTCCAGTTTCAGGTCGCTGAGAATCCTTGTATCCATGTGACTAAAATACTCCTCGTTCCAGCCGGATAGCAGTTGTAAAGCAAGTTTACGGAGGTTCTCCATGTCGTCAGACAGCGGAATCCCATAGGCTGATGCCTGTTGTTTTAATTCCGGTAAAGTCTGGCTTTCCAAGCGGTCTACGACCTCTTCAATGCCCCCCTGATCAGAAAGCATACAGACAAATCCATAAATAACCTTCCAATCTGTATTGATTTCCATGGACTCCAGTAACGCGGACAGACTTGGAGACAGCGTTCCACGCACTTGTTCCGCCCACCCGGATGATAAATCAGTTTTTTTGTAAGCCTTGCGGCAAATAAAAGTGTGTAAGCTGCTGAGCAGTTCAAACACCGGTCCGTATGCTACATGTACATCGTAAGGAGCATTCACGTTGTGACTCATCGCTTTCTGTCCTCTTTTCTTTCATATCTGATGTCCATTATACATACTATCGTACATCCGTTCATTCTTAGTGATTCATTCATACGAGAATTTAGCACATTACTGATGCAAGGCCAAAGCCAGATCCGTTAGAGTCAAACTGTTTATCTATAAAACAAACAAAGGGTATTCGGATTTTATGGTGGAAACAAAATCAAAACATTTGCCTTAAAAATCGGAGAATATGGTGGTATTTTTCTAAAGACTTGATTTGTAGCGATATCTTAGTACAATGGTTTTATGACTACTCAAAAAGTAATAAATGACGAGCTCAGAGTCAAAATATTTAAGGCGTTAGCCGATGAAACAAGATTGGACATCATACGAGCTCTATACGCCAGCAAGAAGGAAATGAATTGTGGAGAAGTAGGACATATTCGCGATACTACGAAATCGAATACTTCGTATCACTTGCGTGCTTTAAAGGAGGCGAAATTGATCAAGGTACGAAAAGAAGCTCAAACGAAGTATATGAGCATCGATTTGGAGACATTTCAAACTTACTTACCTGGATTTCTGGATACGTTGTAGAAAGAAATTCTTTTTTTTTATTCATTAGTTCGATAATCTTTGAACTATAGAACTAACTAAAAAGGGTGATTAGAATGATCAAATTAACTGCTTTATTTTTCCTCATCATGTTTGTTATCGGTACGGATACGTTTTTGATTTCTCCGCTCATCCCCACTCTTCAGAGCTTGTTTCATATCCCGACTGAATATTCCGGTTGGATGGTGGGGTCTTATGCTTTAGGTTATGCCATTTTTGCACTGATTGCTGGACCGCTTTCCGATGGATGGGACCGCAAAAAAGTAATGCTTGCCGGCATGGTATGCTTCTCGGTTTCAACCATGTTATGCGGCTTTGCCACAGGTTTTTGGTCAATGTTCTTCTTCCGTTTTTTAGCCGGAGTCAGCGCAGCATTTACGGCGCCTCAAGTCTGGGCCTCGATCCCTGCTCTGTTTCCAACGTCAAAAATCGCCAAAGTATCAGGAATCGTCATGGCAGGCTTGGCTGCTTCCCAAGCGTTCGGCATCCCTATTGGAAGTCTGCTTGCCTCAACCCATTGGTATTATCCTTTTTTTACAATCGGTGCATGTGCATTATTGGTAGCAGTATTCATCTTCTATGCTTTGCCCAAAATGAAACCAAATCAAGGCCAAAAAACCAAGACTCCGGTTTTCAGTAGATACATCCCACTATTGAATAGCCGAATGGCGAGAAAGGCTTTCCTCGCTCATTTCTTATTTCAATGTGGATTCTTTGCTGCCTTTTCTTTCATTGGAAAATGGGTGACGGATCGCTTTCACCTTTCAATTGATCAAGCGGGATACGTAATGTTTTTTCTTGGTCTTGGGAATATAGTCGGGAGCTTCGGCGGTGCCTATGTGATCAAAACGTTAAACCGTTTCAATACGCTGGTTGTAGGCTTTCTTGTCTCTATCATATGTTTTATTTTTTTGCCTCTCTTGCCGTCGGTTGCGGCTTTCGAAAGTGTTTACTTTTTCATATTCGTTAACATGGGGATCGCTTTTCCCCTAATATTGGGAATGCTGAATTCATTAAATCCGACCATCCGCGGCACGATCTCCAGCTTGGCCAATTCAATCATGTACGCTGCGACAACGCTCGGTTCTTGGATCGCAGGCCTGATTTACGCGACTTTTAACGGTTTTTCCGCCGTAGGCATGTTTGCGGCAATATGCTTTGCCGGTTCGTTGTTATCCTTTATATTCAGCGGTATTTTGACCAGTCACGCAAAAACAAAAAAGGAACTTGCATCATAAATGCATAGAAGAAATTCATATGGATATTCTAAATCTTTCAAAATTCAACATCCTAAGTATTAGTGAGAATGAATTTGATTTTCTAATACAAGTGGTGACGAACTCTCCACCTTTGGCTTGCCCTCATTGTGGGTGCATAGCCAACCTCTACAAACACGATAGCAGGGAACAGATCTGCATGGACTTGCCTATTCACGGCAAGCGTGTAGGCCTTCTTATCAAGCGTCAGAGGTATCGCTGTAGAGACTGCAATCGAACCTTTTGGGAACACTTAAACCACACCATAGACGAAAAGCGAAACTGCACCAAACGATTATTGTCTTATATAGAGAAGCAAAGCCTTAAACGCACATTTGTCAGCATATCCGAGGATGTTGGATTGCATGAAAAAACGATACGTAACATCTTTCGTGATTACATTAATCGTCTTAAAGAAACGCTTCGATTTGAAACTCCTAATTGGCTTGGGATTGACGAAATACACATTATTAAGCCAAGATGCGTTTTAACCAACATTGAGGAACATACTTTGTTAGACGTTTTGCCCAATCGTAACAAGGAAACCGTTGTAGGCTACCTCTCACGCCTTCCAAATCGAGGACAAATACGATACGTCACAATGGATATGTGGCAGCCATATAAGGACGCCGTGAGGGCTATATTGCCAAAAGCTCTTATCATCGTCGATAAGTTTCACGTTGTCCGTATGGCAAACCAAGCGTTAGAAACCATTCGTAAGCAGCTCCGAGACGGATTATCGCCAAGAGAGCGCCGCGGGCTGATGCACGACCGTTTTATCCTCCTAAAACGCCGTATAGAGCTTACAGAGATGGATAAGATTACGCTTGACCTTTGGACAAAAAATCATCCTTCTCTCGGCACTGCTTATGACTTAAAGGAATCATATTTCGATATTTGGGAATGTGATAGCAGACAGACGGCATTCCTTAAATACCACGAATGGAAAGTTAAAATACCAACTGAACTGCAATCCGCTTTTGAACCACTTACAAAGGCTATGAAGAACTGGGAACAGGAAATATTCGCCTACTTCGACCATCGCATTACAAACGCTTATACGGAATCTCTAAACAGCCTTGTTCGAGTCATTAATCGTTTAGGCAGGGGATACTCTTTTGAAGCCCTACGAGCCAAGATACTCTTTACAGAGGGACTTAAAAAGCAACGTAAGCCTAAGTACCAGAGGCGGTTTGATAGCTACGATCTACAGGAGGAAAACTTCCCGATGCTTAATATGCCACCTGTTGGAGTTGTTCGTGAGCCAGAAGAAATAATCTTGCTGGGAATCGATTTTTCCACCTTGATCGAGAAATTGGAGAAGGATCAGCTATAAGCCCTTCTCCACCATAAAATCCGAATATCCTAAAAAAGGTTATCACCCACCAAGAATCGCAGGAGACAACCTTTGAATACCTATATTTCTATTCTACGTATCTTTTATCGGGTAGGAAAACGAGAGGTGTCCTTCTTGATCTGGCTCCAGGTATAACGCAACATCCAGGTATCCCACTCTGTTATCTTAGGAGAATTTCCGGCCCACATAATCGTAGGCACAGGGAACCCGCCAGGTGGACGCTCGTGCTCTTCATAGAAATCAGGCAAGCCGAATCCATGCCCCATCTCATGCTCAGTAATCTGAACTTCATCCCAATTCAAGGTGTTCAGGATATAATCATCAGGCATACGTTGTCCCCAGTCACCACCGGCTCCACCCTGAAAATTAGACGTTCCCCATAAGTACATATCAAACCGCTTGTCCAGTCCACCCGGATAAGTATAGTTAGGGTCCATAAAATGTTCAAATCTCGATAGTGCATTAGGAGCAACCGGAAGTTTAGCAGGAATATTGGGGTCTGTTTTACTTAAGTCATCGGTAATCGTATCTGTGTAAACGATTTCATTAGATTGTTTATTAAGAATCTGCGACGGATTTGCAACGGCCCAACCAACTATTTTTACAGTAATATGATCATACGGCCAGCCATCATATCCTTTTAACTGCTTATTCCAGTTATTTATTTGGCGACTTAGCATGGAAGCCATATCTTTACGCTGCTGAAGAGTGATATTTTTAGAGGATTGCCAGCGAACTACATAATTGAGTGTTCCTTTGCCTGCATAAATTTGATCAAAAATCAAGTTTTTACGGTTGGTTGAGCCTTCTTTGACCATCCTATTCTTCCAAACCCATTCTACCGAAGGCTTAAATTTAGCAGGTAGTTCAGCGGCAGCCAAGCTATTACTCATTGTTTCTGTATTCGAAGTACTTTCCAAATCTGAGGCTGCTAAACCGACATTAGCCCCGCCAACCAGTAAAGAAGCAGCCATTACCAATGAAAAAGAAGCCATGATCATTCCTTTTTTCTTCGGCATTTTTTCAACCTCCGTACCTGTTATTTTTACGAGCACATTTAAAATGACAACGTTTGTTCTCTCACCTACACCCACTCTAAATTTTGAATTAAATAACAATTTTATATTATCATTGGAATAATATACCGTCAAACAAAAAGATCCCCTCTTAATAGAGAGGGGATCAGCTCCATAGAGTAGGATCGGGTTCCTACTCTATGGATTTCAATGCCAAATCAGCCAGTGAAGCCAGCAGCTTCGCTGTTCCCGGCAGTGCGCGTTCGTCCAAATCAAAGGAAGGATGATGCCATTCCTGGCTTCCCGCAGTGCCGACAAAGACAAACACACCAGGGATGTACTTCTGATAAAGCCCAAAGTCCTCGCTTGCCGAGGAAGGTATGGGGCGAACGACCTCCAGGCCGACTGCTTCGGCCGCCTGCTCCGCGATCACAGCCAACTTACTGTCGTTCAGCACAGGTGGCGGACCCTCGATCCAGCGGATGTTCGCTTTCGTACCAAAAGCATCAGCTACGCCCTTGACGATCTGCTCGAAGCGTTCAGCCACCTGAGCTCGAACATTCTCATCAAAGGTGCGGATTGTTCCATCCAAATGAGCGCAGTCTGGAATGATGTTCCAGGCATTGCCGCTGTGCAGCTTCGTGACACTGATGACCGCGCTATCGAGCGGGTTAACGCTCCGACTCACAATGGATTGCAGCGCCGTAATGATATGTGACGATACCACGATGGGGTCAATCCCTGCATGCGGCACTGCCGCATGTGTGCTCAGACCCTCCACCTCGATGTAAAATCCGTCTGCCGCTGCCATTAGCGGACCTTCTTTGATGCCGACCGTGCCTACGGGCAGGTCTGGCTTGTTATGCAGGCCGAAAATGGCCTGCACCCCTGCTAACGCACCGCTGTCCAGCACTTGGGCAGCGCCTTTGGCTTTCTCTTCGGCTGGCTGGAACACCAGTCGAACCGTCCCCTTCAGCTTCTGCTCCCGCTGCTTCAGCAATACGGCTGCACCTAACAGGGATGCCGTATGAAAATCATGCCCGCAGGCATGCATCTTGCCAGGATATATCGAAGCATAAGGCAATCCCGTCTCCTCCTGGATGGGCAGTGCATCAATGTCTGCACGAAGCGCGACAGTTGGACCGTCCTGCTGTCCGCCGATTTCCGCTACCAATCCGGTACGCAGCGGCACATCCAGAATAGTTATATTCTGTTCTTCGAGCAGGCGGCGAATATAGGCGGTAGTTTCAACCTCCTCGTTAGACAGCTCGGGATAACGGTGCAGATGACGGCGAATTTCTACCAACTTCTGCTCCAAAACCTGCTCCTTCGTCCCGGTTGATCCACTCATCCCTACTCCTCCTTCGTGAATCCATATTGGTTACAACTTTCTTATGTCAATAGTATCTAGGACTGCACAGGCAACCCGGCAAAAGCTTCATGCAACAACTCGAATGAGCGCACACGCTTGTCGATATCCCGTATGCCTGTCGTTACAATCAGCTCATCTGCTTGATACTTCGCTTGAATTTCCGTCAGCACAGCATAGATTTCATCTTTATTTCCTTTGTTAATTTGTGCTTGTGTAACTTCAATTGTATATTCTTCACCCGATTGCTTACCGAATTCCTCTGCACTTTCCAGCGCACCCACCGTAGCCGTTTTGCCACTGGCCAGGTGAATCTTGTACAGCTTCTGCTCACCTGCCAACTCCGCTGCTTCTTCGGAAGTGTCTGCCACAATAACCGATAGCGCAAAAAGTGCCTTCGGCTCACGTCCATAACTGTAATCGAAAGACTCCCGATACGTACGGAATGAATCCAGTGCAACCTGCTCACTACTATTAATAAATTGCGAAAAAACATAGGGTAACCCCAAACGCGCAGCAATTCCAGCACTGTCTGTACTTGTACCCAAAACATAAATCTCTGCTGGTGTTTCCGGAATCGGATTCGCCTGTAATCCGGCCAGCGGTCCTTCTTCAGGCGGGATATTATGAATATAGCGACTTACTTCATCAATTTTCTCTTCGAGAGAAGGTGCATCATGCACGTTGCGTTGTAACGCCTGTGTGGATTTTGGCAACCCGCCTGGCGCACGTCCGATGCCCAAATCTACACGACCCGGTGCAAGAGAGGCTAGCACATTAAAGTTTTCAGCCACTTTATATGGGCTGTAATGCTGAAGCATCACCCCACCAGACCCGACTCTAATACGCTCGGTGCGTGCCAACAGATGGGAAATGAGTACTTCTGGCGATGAGCCTGCAACCTGCTCGGAATCATGATGCTCTGATACCCAAAAGCGCGTGAATCCCAATTCTTCTACACGCTGCGCCAGCTTAATCGTGTTACGAAGGGCCTGTGCCGCCGTTTCACCCTCGTGTATAGGGCTTTGATCCAACACTCCGATTTTAATGCTCATGTCTCCCTCTCCCGTCTAAATTGAATAGTTATATTCTGGTGTAATTCGTTTCAGGAATTGTTGGGTACGCTCCTCTTGGGGGTGGTTAAAAATGGCGTCTGGTGTGCCCTCCTCGATAATATGACCGCCATCCATAAATACCACATGGTTTGAAACATCGCGCGCAAAGCCCATTTCATGTGTCACGACAATCATGGTTATGCCTTCCTTCGCAATCTTACGGATTACTGACAGCACCTCACCCACCAGCTCAGGGTCCAGCGCCGAAGTCGGCTCGTCGAATAAAATCACTTCCGGGTTCAGCGCCAAAGCACGCGCTATGCCGACACGCTGCTGCTGCCCACCGGATAGCTGGCTCGGATAATGATTCAGTTTTTCGCCGAGGCCAACCTTTTCCAGCACTTCAACACTGATTTTTTTCGCTTCCTCCTGCTTAAACTTGCGGACAACGACAAGTCCCTCCATGACATTTTCCAGCGCGGTTTTATGCTTGAACAAATTATATTGCTGGAAGACCATAGCCGTCTTTTTACGCAAGGCCACAACATCCTTCTTCGCAGGTCGCTTGCAATTCAAGGTAAAATCTCCAATGCTGACTTCTCCGTCATTCGGCTTTTCCAGATAATTAATGCAGCGTAGCAAGGTTGTTTTTCCTGAACCGCTTGGTCCTAAAATAACGACGACCTCGCCTTTGTTCACGGTCAAATCAATGCCTTTGAGCACTTCATGTTTGCCGAACGACTTTGTAATATTTTGCAGACGGATCATGATGCTCGACCTCCATTAAATACATTGATTTTTTTCTCCACCAAGCCGGATATTCGCTCAATCAATACCGTCAATCCCCAAAATAGCAGAGCTGCCGCAATATACACCTCTAAATATTTCCAGTTTGTGGATGCCAGAATTTCAGCCTGAGCCTGTATTTCTGTGACCGAAACGGTGAAGGCCAAGGTAGAACCATGCAGCATCCCAATAACAGAATTCGTCAGGTTCGGCAAACTCACCACGAATGCCTGCGGAAATACAATGCGTCTTAATACTTGCCATGTCGTCATACCAACCGCATAAGCCGCCTCAATCTGCCCCTTGTTGACCGACTGGATTCCAGAACGGACGACCTCAGACATATAGGCGCCACTGGTAATGGAGAACGAAATGAGTGCAAATACCATATAAGGAACGTCTTTGGATTGCAGTGACCATCCGAAATGCTTCGCTCCTGCATCAATCAACAAAGGCAAACTGAAATAAATAAGCAGCAGATGCATGAGCATCGGTGTACCTCGGATAAAAGTAACGTAACCGTGAGAGATCTGGGACAGCACAGGAACGTTATAAATTCGTGCCAACGCCGTTATAATCCCAATGACCAACCCTGCCAGCACGGAAACCACTGTAATGATTAAAGTGTTGGGCAACGCGGAGAACAATCCTAAAAAGGCGGTGTATACAAATCCAAAGTCCAGACTCATATGCCTTTACCTCCTTTACTCAGACGAGGACTTCTCAGGTAACGCAACACAAAACCTTTTCGTTTGGCGGGCTCTTTCTGTACTGAATCTCTATGCTCATGCCGGAGAAGTGTATTTTCCAGCACCTTGAATAATTTTTGTACAATTAGACTGATCACTAGATAGATAAAGGACAACGCGATATACGTTTCCACAAAATGCTGGGTAGCCGAACCCAATGTTTGCGATTTTCCTGTCATCTCCATCGCACCGATCGTAAACGCCAGCGAAGTATCCTTCAGATTGCCAATGACCAGATTGGAAAATACCGGAACCACTACAGCCAACGCTTGCGGCAAGATGATACGTGTAAAAGTTTGATAGCCTGACATGCCGACGGACTGTGCAGCCTCGATTTGTCCCCGATCTACAGCACCTACGCCAGACCTGATAATTTCGGAAATAAATGCTCCACTATTGAGCGCGTAGGTCGCTACGGCAAACCACAACACATCCCATCTGGAGGAATTGATATCCACCAGCTTTAGTAGCTCTGGCAGGCCGTAATACACCAGAAACAATTGAATTAGAATCGGGGTCCCACGGAAAAAGGAAACATACACCTGAGAAACACGTTTGAGAAATGGAATGTTATACATGCGAGGCAGCGCAACCAACAGACCAATGATCAGTCCCAACACAAGCGAGCTTGCTACAATAAACAAGGTGATGTGCAAATAGGACAGCATTTTCGGGATAAAGCTAAAAACATAATCAATATTGAACTCTCTGCTCATATGCCTGCCTCCTTTCTATACATCAGCGGTCAGAATACATAAAGTACCCTGACCGCTGAAATGTCCAAGTCTATCCTTACTTCTTACTGCTGGTACTCTCTTTTTTCACATCCTCCAGGGACTTCGTGAAGTCCTCTCCAAGCCATTTAATGCTCAGCTTCGACAGCGTACCGTCGTCCTTCACTTCCTGAATGGCTTTGTCCAGGTCATCCGCCAATCCTTGCTCATTTTTGTTCAGTACATATAGTACATCTGATTGAGTTAAAGGATCACCAACGGTTTTCAGAGCTACTTCTCCTTTTTCATCGGTGTTAAAACGGTTCGCAAAGTCTGTCGTAACGGTAGCATCTATACGGCCGCTCGTAATTTGTTGCACCATATCATTGGCTGCACCACTCGTATACACGATATTCAGAGCATCTCCGTGGGTTTTGTTATATTCTTTCAGCACATACGCCGCATTACTGGTTGGACTGGTAAGTACCTTTTTCCCTTTCAAATCATCAATGGAATGAATGCTATTATTATCCTTCGCTACAGCTACTCTGTTTAGAAAAATGCTATACGGATTTTTGTTGAACAGATACTTGGCTTCGCGTTCCGGGTTTTTTTCCATTTGATGCGATACCAGATCAATCTTGCCGGCATCGAGACTGAGCAGCAAATTTCCAAAATCCATCGTTTTGAATTCAAACTCGTATTGAGGTAGGCGCTTGTCCAGCTCCTTAATCAGCTCCACATCAAAGCCTGTTAAATTTCCGTTTTCGTCAATAAAGCATACATTTTTAAATTGAGTGCCTGTGCCTACAATAATTTTCTTCACGTCTCCGCTTGAACCTGACGCACTAGACGTGTCATCTGAGGAACCGCAGCCTGCCAACACCAGAATGATTGCCATAACAGACAATATTGCAAACCACTTTTTCATATGAATCCCCCTCATCTCTTTGCATATCAGCAGTTTGCGACATACATGGTAGCTATAATATTTAATAATTAACAATTCCTATAAACTTAATCGGTTTTAGGATGTGATTAATTTAACACCTGTAATCCAATACGTCAATCCACCAACCTATAGGACTTTTCTATAACAAAACAGCCTCCCTGAAGCCTTCTGTCAGTGCATCTGCAAAATCGGAGGACACTGCGCAGTCTTCTTTGGTTGCGATTATGCTAATCTGCATAGATACCCCAGCCACCTCCGGAATATGAATACGGAACAGCTTCTGATCCTTCACTTCACGGCTCACACAGACATCCGGCAAAAAGGCAATGCCCGCTTCTTGCAATACCAGCTTTTTGGCCGTGACCACATTGTCTACCTGAAAAGCAATATCCGGTGGCTGCTCCAGTGATTCAAAAGATCGATGAATCCTCATCCAATCTAATGAGCCGCATTCAAAAAATACCAGGGTTTCACGCTGGATATCCTGTATGCTGGCCTTTCCTGTCTTCGTAAACGGGTGGCCTTCATATACATACAGGGAAATCGGATCTTCATAAAAGGCAAGCGTACGAATAGCCGGATGCATCACTTTACGGACAAAACTAATGTCTACCTCACGGTTCAACAGCTTATGTAGCAGTTGATCCGTCGTAGCGGTCACAATTTTGTAGTTAACCTCCGGATAGCGAGCACGAAGCTGTTTTAGTATTTCAGGAATGATATAGTTCGACACCGATATCGTGCAGCCAATTCGAATTTGCTGAGGGGCTTTCTTGCGCTGTTGAAGCTTTTGCTTCCCTTTTTGCAGCACTTGCAGCATCTGCTCCGCATAAGGAAGGAACTTTCGTCCATCCTCCGTCAGAATCGTTTGTTTGCTTTGGCGGTCGAATAACTTACACTCAAGCTCGCGTTCCAGCGTCTGAATCCGGGCTGTGACAGAGGGCTGTGACAAGAACAATGCTTCTGCCGCCTTGTTAAAGCTTCCATAATGATTCACGTATACAAAGGCTTCAATATTCTCGATATTCATACGCAAGTCCCCCAGTAAGTTTTATATACATTTATCCAATGAGTTAACTTGGTTTTTTTGTATCATAAAACTCACTGAACGACCTGTCAATGGAAATATTGAAAATATCTATAACTTCAATAGCTCATTGAGTTCTTTAACAGAACGTTCCAATCGTACAATCAACTCTTCGGACAACCCATATGCTCCACCCGGCAGGCGCTCGACCCACTGATCCACTGCATACACCCCACCAAGAATATGTCTTCCCCCCAATGCGCTCAGAACCGGCTTCAGGGCATAGTCAATAACCAGCAGATGGGCGAGTGTACCGCCGATAAATAAAGGCAAGACAGGTTTCCCTCTCAGTCCCTCCTGCGGAACCAGATCCAGAAATATTTTCAATAGCCCTGAATAGGCCGCTTTATATACTGGCGAAGCCACAATGACGGCATCCGCTGCTGCAATCAACGCAAGCGCTGCTGTGACGTCGGGACTATTAAAGTTAGCTTTGATCAAATCCTCAGCGGGCAAGTCGACCACATTCAGTAATGTAACCTCCGCTCCAGCCTCTCGCAACTGCTCAGTTGTATAGTGAATCAAACCGTATAAACGGGATTGTGTAGACGGACTGCCCGATAGGATGACAACCTTGGACATCTCTTTCCCTCCTTCTGTTATGCGTCAACTTTCACTTTGGATCTGGCTGCTGTATAACGATTCTCAGGAATAGGCACACCCAGGTTTTCACGTAGTGTGTTAAATTCATAATCCTGACGATAAATGCCACGCTCCTGCAAAATAGGCACAACTAGATTTACGAAATCATGCAGGCCCGTTGGCACATCGGAACCGATAATGAATCCGTCTGCCCCTTTTCTTTCAAACCACTCTTGCACTCGATCTGCCACCTGCTCAGCAGTTCCGATAAAAGAGGTTCTCGGCGTAGCTGAACGCAACGCAACCTCACGCAACGTCAAATTCTGCTCTTTGGCTGTTCGTTTGATTTTATCTGTACCGCTGCGGAATGAATTACTGCCAATACCATCAAGCTCAGGGAATGGCTCATCCAGCGGATATTGTGAGAAATCGTGATGATCGAAGAAACGCCCCAAATATTTTAACGCAGCCTCAATCGTTACTAAATTGGTAATCTCCTCATACTTACGTTCCGCTTCCTCTGGCGTGCTGCCAATAATCGGCGAAATGCCCGGCAAAATGACAATATCCTCTTCCGCTCTGCCATAGCGTACTGCACGTTCCTTCACATCACGGTAAAACTGCTGTGCTTCCTCCAATGTTTCATGTCCTGTAAATACGGCATCCGCTTCCTTGGCAGCCAGGTTTTTTCCATCTTCTGAGGAACCTGCCTGGAAAATAACCGGCTGTCCCTGCTTGGATCGTCCAATGTTTAGCGGACCCTGCACAGAGAAAAACTCACCTTTGTGGTTCAGTGTATGCAGCTTGTCAGGATCAAAGAATACGCCGGCTTCCTTATCACGAACGAACGCATCCTCTTCCCACGAGTCCCACAGTCCTTTGGTAACTTGCAAGTATTCATCGGCAATTTTATAGCGTTGTGGATGCGATGGATGCTCACCTTTGTTAAAGTTAAGAGCAGAACCTTCCAGCGGGGAAGTCACCACATTCCAGCCTGCACGACCTCCGCTAATATGATCAATGGAAGAAAACTGGCGTGCTACCGTGAACGGTTCGCTATAGGAAGTCGACAATGTGCCAACTAATCCGATATGCTTCGTCACCCCAGCCAAAGCAGACAAAATCGTAATTGGCTCAAAACGGTTCAGAAAGTGAGGAATGGATTTTTCGTTAATAAACAGACCGTCTGCAATAAATACGAGATCAAACTTCCCTTCCTCTGCCTTTTGTGCCTGCGTTTTATAAAAATCAAAATTAATACTTGCATCCGCAGGTACATCAGGGTGACGCCAAGTCGTCATGCTTCCCCCAACACCGTGAATAATCGCACCCAATTTAATTTGTCTATTCTTAGCCATGACTCTTCCACCTCTCTTGAATATAATTGTTATACCGCTTGATTATAACTTTCCAGCACTTTACCCAGCTCTTCCAGATCCGGGTTAAGAAGTGCTTCATATTTGTTATCTCCACCTATCTCTACGACAGGAACATAACGAATACCATATTTGGTCTCCAACACATCACGCAGTGCATCATTTCCGTCCACCTGGATATTTTCATACGGCTGATTTTGGGATTCCAGGTACGATTTGATCTCTCCACAAAAATGACAGCCGGTTTTGCTCCACACTACAACTTTAGGTTTGGACGACATATACATACCTCCGTGAGTTTAATGTTTATAATCCCGATGAATTAAATAAGAATTATATCTATAATGTATCCTGCTCCCTCTTTTCCGTCAATCGCTTGTGTAATAGACAATGGTAATTGAACGATAGAAAATTTTAATGTATTTCATCGCTTATTGGCAGCTTGGTTATTTAAATTTAGGGGAATTGGAGTTTAAATGTGCCTTGACGCGGATATCCTTGGAATAGTAGCGCCCTTGTGGCGAAATGAAATGGGGTTGAGCAAATGCAGGATTGGGCCGAGGTTGCTATACGCACATTAATGGCTGTCGCTATATTATTTTTAATCACCAAAATTCTTGGAAAACGTCAGGTATCCCAGCTTTCCTTGTTCGAATATATAACAGGAATCACGATAGGTAACCTGGCCGCTACCATTCCTATGGAGCGTGAATCCACTTGGTATTTAGGCCTCATAGCCTTGTCAGTATGGGTACTGACAACACTTGGCATAGAATATCTGCAAATCAAAAGCAAGAAAGTCAGAGATATAACAGATGGAAGGACAACCATCCTGATCAAAGACGGCAAAATTTTAGAGGATAATCTGAGAAAAGAACGACTTACCCTGGATGAACTCATGGAGCAGCTCCGAAGCAAGAATGTATTTAGAGTAGCTGATGTAGAATTTGCTCTTATGGAAACCAGTGGTGAAGTCAACGTGCTGTTAACCAAAGACAAGCAGCCTGTGACACTTAAGGATCTGAATATGCTGCAATTACCGGAGAAGGAACCCACAGCTGTCATTATGGATGGACAACTCATGGAACAACAAATGGCATATATGGGGATTACTCAGCAATGGCTGGATGCCAAGCTAAAGGAAAAGAGTCTAACGGTCAAAGATGTGTTTTTTGCCCAGGTAGACACCCAAGGGGAGCTATATATTGACCCATACAGCGATAATGTGCAGCTAAGCAAGGTGAAGGATTCGAATCAAGCCGTGCTGACTTTGCTGGAGCAATGCACAACGGAGTTGCAAAAACTCGCATCTGGTTCCAGTGAGCAGCAAAGAAAACAGCTGTATGAACAATGCTCACAAAGTTTGAAGGAAGCTATACAAGAGATGAAACCGATAAATACATCTAATTCCTGACACATACGAATGGCCCGTAAGAATAAATTCCAGAAACACCCCTGATTTCTATCAAATTTGCTGCAACAAACATAGCCACGTAAAGGTTCTGATGTTCGAAGAAAATAAAGTTGTAGACTGGAGTTGCTGATTTTACGCGATTGTCCACTTCAAAGGTCGTCATCTTTTGAGAAAGTGTTTTAGACTGACCGACAAATGCAACAGCGGCAGATAAGGACGCGAAAATAAAATCCTAGACTGGCCGCTGTTGTGGTCAACATTCAACTTTCGTGTCCCGTTAGTCTAATAACTCTGCAGTTTGTAAGAAAGCGTCCAGCCGCTCCTTTTGAAGAAGATGATGACGGTAATGCATCTCCACCATCGTGAACCATTCGACCGCGTTTAACGCGCCGAAGGCTACGGCCGGATGAGTCGCCTTTCGCTGCAGCCGCTCTGGGTCTATGTTCTGTAGCGACGCCCCAATCTCATGCATGCGGCGCCTTGCTTCCTCCAGCTTGGCGACAAGCTGCTCCTTGCTCTCTGGCTGAGGAGGCGTATGTTGCAAGTCGGCAGGTACCTGAATGCGAACCGGTGGGAAACTCCCTTGCTCAAACACGGCATGGCCGGCCTCCGTCTTCCCGCCGCCCTCCTCGCTGCCGCCACCGAGCGCCATGCACTGCTCCGCAAGACGGAGCTGCAAGTTCAGCGTGGAATGGGGCAGATGCAGGTACATTTGCCCAAGCGACCATTCGTTCTCGCTTGGCTTGCGGCACAGTTCCGCCAGACTATACTTGTCCAGCTCCCGAACATAATGCTTCGAAATCTCGTCGAACCTTACCAAAATATCCTTAATCCCTATGTTCTTGTTCATCAAGATCATCTCCTCGAATACCGAATTACTCTCATCATATGAGAGGGCTCAAGAAAAAAGCATATTTGTAGCTTATATCTTTTATACTTTATTTTCCAGTCTATAACTTTATTGATCTCAGTCTAGTTCTTTATTGTTTAGTCTAAAACATTGTTATTCGCTAACATCTGACTCTTTCCTAAACGTCATACACTTAGCCAATGGATTTGGAAAATGAAAAATCAAGAAGACGTTTCCAGATGTACCAGAAACGTCTTCTTGATTTTTTTACAGATTAATATGACCCAACAAGGTAAGGAGTCCCATATTTCTTCTTAAATCATTCTCCCAAATGAACTCGTAAGCTGTTGTTTAGTAGTACCAGCCATGCTGTAGGTAATTGTACCGAGCGCTTGTAGTCTAAACCCACCATTGTATAAATCATGATGAACTTCTTTCGCCTGTGTCGAACCTATATCAACGCTTGCATACCAGTGTCAGCAATAGCCCGGTTAATCACCACTATTTCCGCTCATTTCATGGTTGCTGTTCCCCTTTACTGTTTCCTCTTGCAGAGGCAGCAATACTGTAAACGCCGTTCCTTCCCCCACCTTGCTGGACACAGAAATAGAGCCGCTATGCATCTCCGTTATTTTATGGGCGATGGAAAGTCCCAAGCCGCTACCTCCTGCGGTTCGGGTTCGTGACTTGTCTGCTTTATAAAATCGTTCGAAAATGCGCTGTTGATCCTGTTCATTAATACCCGGTCCTGTATCAGTAATGCAGACAACTGCCTGATTACCATTACTTGAAAGAGAAACAGATATGCTTCCACCCTGTGGGGTGAATTTAATAGCATTGTGAAGGAGATTCACCCACACCTGGCCCATTAGATCCTCGTCCGCGTTGACCTGAACGTTATGGGTGTCCACAATCATGTCAATTTGTTTAGCCTCCCATTGCGGTTCGCAGGCGAGGATAAGCGAGATCAGTTGCTTGTTCAGCCGATAAGAGGACGGATGAAACGGATGCCGCTCCGAATCCAGCACCGCCAGCTTCATCAGATTATCGCTTAGCTTGGATAGACGAATACACTCTGTCTCAATAATCGTCAAATATCGGTCCCGCTGCTCCCGATCCAGATTATCGTCCTTGAGCGCCTTAGCAAAACCTATGATTGAGGTCAGGGGCGAGCCAATTTCATGGGATACGTTTGAAATAAACGCCTCCCGCAGTTCTTCCATGACCTTCAGATTTGCCGCCATATCATTAATGCTGTCCACCAGCTGTATATAAGGATGTGTCCTATCATGGTTTCCGTTTCTCGTGCCAAAGTTCCATCCCAGATTTATGTGAAAATCCCCTTCTGAAATTCGCTTTAAAGCATCGATCATTTCGGTAAAAAAATGCTGTTCTCTAGGCTGGATAAAGCGCCTCACAGTCATACTAATTATACCGAAAAAGAAAAAGCCAAGTGTCGCATTAATAAGATAGACGAACAATTCATGCGGAGTCCATGACAAGCGTGAATAGATCACCGCCGTAATAAAATACGCAGCAGTCCAGCTAAGATACAGCACCAATAACACGAGCATGAATCTTGCAAGGATACGAAGGAACCCCGGTTCCCGCTTCATTGCCTTATCTCCAGCCGATACCCCAATCCCCGGATCGTACGGATCGCAAAGGATTGGGTTGCCTCCGGAAATCGTTCCCGAAGGCGCTTGATATGCACATCAACCGTTCTTTCGTCTCCCTCGTAATCATAACCCCAGATCTGTTCGATCAAATGGTCGCGTGTAAAGGTTTTGCCAGGATAGCTGGCCAGCTTGAAGAGCAGTTCAAATTCCTTGCGTGGCAGGGTAATTCCCTGCTCTCCAGCCTGACACTCAAATGTATCGCTGCGCAGGACAAGATCTCCGATAGTCACCGATTTTGAAGCCATGATCCGATAGCGTTTTAGTAAAGCCTTTACGCGTGCAACAAGCACCATAGGATCGAAGGGCTTAACAAGATAATCGTCCGTTCCAAGCGCGAAGCCTTTTACAATCTGTGACGTCTCGCCTTTGGCAGTAAGCATCAGCAGCGGCAGGTCGGTCTGCTCGCGCAGCTTACGGCACAGCTCCCAGCCATCCATCCCTGGCATCATGATATCGAGGACAAGCAAATCGACCTTAGTTTCATCAAACAAGCGCATAGCGTCCAAACCATCCACCGCCTCGACGACTTCCAGACCTTCCAGTCTCAGAAAGTGTCCGACGAGTTCACGAATATGCGGGTCATCATCAACCACTAATACACGTGTCATTTTAACCCCCTAACTACAGACTAACTCTGCCTTGAATCTCTCATCCTCGTCAAGAGTTACCCTTCCTATGCTTTACGCATATAAGCACGAACTGTAAGCGGGGCGAAGATCGCCACAATAACTGCCGCCCCAAGCAAAGAGATCGCCAGTTCTCCGCCAATCATCCCCGTATTCGCAAGCTCTCTAACCGCGTTCACAAGATGTGAAATCGGGTTGACGTTCACAAACCACTGTAGCCAGCCAGGCATAGTATCTACAGGCACAAATGCGTTGGAAATAAAGGTAAGTGGAAACAGAACAATCATGGAGATACCCTGTACACTTGAGGCCGTGCGGGCAATCACGCCAAAGAAGGCGAATATCCAGCTGACCGCCCAGGAACACACGATGACTAGAAGTGCAGCGATCGCAACACTCAGCAGTCCTCCCTCTGGTTGATACCCCAAAATATACCCCATGGCAAAGGTAAGTACAGTCGCAATAGTATAACGAAGACTGTCGGCCAGCAGAGCTCCAGCCAAAGGGGCAATACGTGCGATCGGAAGTGACTTGAACCTGTCGAACACTCCCTTGTCCATATCCTCCCGCAGTTGCACACCGGTAACGACGGAGGTCGAGATGACTGTTTGGACGAGGATGCCTGGAATGATGACCGGTAGATAATGCTGCACGTCTCCTGAGATAGCCCCGCCAAAGATATAGGTAAACATAAGAGTAAAAATAATCGGCTGGAGCGTGACATCAAACAACTGCTCAGGAGTATGCCTGATCTTCAGAATGCCCCGGTAGGCCATCGTCATGGAGTTGGCGAACGCCTGTTTGAAACTCACAGACTTTTTCAAGGTGCGATGAGAAGCTGTCATAGCAGTAGCGTTTTTCATGCTCTCACCCCCTCTACGGCAGGTGCTTCATGGGCCGTCTGCTGCTCATTTACTTGTACGCCTTGGCCAGTGATGGACAGAAACACCTGGTCAAGCGTTGGCTTTTGCACACTCATCTCTGCCAGGTGAATTTCTCCAGCACGGAGAGCAATCAGCAGGTCCGTCACCCGATCGGCATTAGCCATCGGAGAAATAATTTTTCCAGCCTCCACCGACACGCTGGACTTGACTGAAAGCACTTGTTCAACGATTCGAGCAGCCCTTCCGATATCCTGTTGATTTTGCACTCTGAGTTGCAGAGTTGACGACCCCACTGCCGCTTTCAGTTCATCTACCGTCCCCTCGGCGACTACCCGACCATGATCGATCACCGCAATTCGATCAGCAAGCTGATCCGCCTCATCGAGATACTGGGTCGTGAGCAATACGGTGGAACCCGTCTTCACCAGACGCCGGATCGTGTCCCACATCTGAACACGCGTGCGCGGGTCCAGTCCGGTAGTCGGCTCATCCAGAAAGATTAGTGGCGGCTTGGCAATAAGACTTGCGGCCAAATCCAGTCGGCGGCGCATGCCTCCGGAGAAATGCTTTAACGGTCGCTTGGCTGCTTCAGACAATCCAAATTCCTCTAGCAGCTCCGCTGCCTTATGACGTGCCTCAGCACGTTCCAGTCCGAGCAGCCTGGAGAAAATAATCAGATTCTCGGTAGCACTAAGCGACTCATCGACCGATGCGTACTGACCCGTTACGCCAATTAATTGACGAACAACCTGCGGTTCCTTTACTGCATCGTGTCCAAAAATACGCGCCGATCCCCCATCAGGTCGCAATAACGTTGACAGCATTCGGATGGTCGTCGTCTTACCTGCCCCATTGGGACCAAGCACTCCGTAGATCGTGCCGGCACGCACAATTAGATCGACACCATGTACCGCATACTTATCACCAAAAGTTTTAACTAGTCCTCTTGCTTCAATGGCCAGGGTTTCTTTTTTGTCTGTATAATCCACTTTCATTTCCTCCCTACAACGATTTCTATAGAGAGAATAATCCACTTTTATGAACTGAATATGAACAGACCTTTTACTTAATTATTTACACTGTAAAAAAATAATCTCGTTCTACCTTGCTCACTCTTAAACCGAATGCTTTATACCAATCAGATTTTCCTTTCTCCTGTGCTAGCTTGTGTAGCTCGTTATCCTTCCAATGTTTTATAGCGTCCAAGGACTCCCAATAGGACACGGTGATGCCCACTCCGTTTTGGTCACGAACACTTTCCACACCTAGAAATCCAGGCTGCTTGGCAGCCAGTTCCACCATTTTGTCCCCCATCTTTCCGTATCCGCCATCCCCTTCCGTACGTTCAGAAGTAAAAATAGCTGCATAATAAGGGGGCTGTGGTGTTTTTGCAATTGAACTCATAGGTACCTCCCAGAAATGAATGGTTAATCGGCATTTTCTCAAGTTCGATTATAACTACAAAGCTGAGATAAAAAAAATGAATATATATGATACTATGTATGAATATATTTCATTCTATGTTGGAGGACACATGAATTTGTTTAAATATAAGGTCTTTCTTAGCGTAATAGAAGCAGGAAGCTTTACCAAAGCAGGAGCACTTCTCAATCTTACACAATCCGCTATTAGCCATGCCGTTTCTGCTTTGGAGCATGAATTGGGCCTAACTCTTTTAATTAGAGGACGTTCAGGCATCCAATTGACTAGCAACGGAGAACGTCTGATGAAGCATTTCAGAGAAATCATCCAAATGAATGAAAAGCTGTATCAAGAGGTCGCCCTCATCAAAGGACTGGAGACCGGAACTGTAAAGATAGGTACATTCTCAAGTGTATCCATCCATTGGTTGCCTGGGATCATCCAAAAGTTTAACGAGCAGTTCCCACTTATTGAACTAAAATTGCTCGACGGGAACTACCATGACATAGAGCATTGGATAGCTAGCGGAGAAGCTGATTTTGGCTTCGTTAATCTGCCTACTCTCGATGGACTGGAAGTATTACCGTTAAAAAAAGAAAGAATGCTGTGCGTACTTCCGTCTAATCATGTGCTTCGGGAGCAGACAAGCATACGTGTGGATCAGCTTCTCAATGAACCCTTCATTATGCCGGCTTCAGGCTGTGATACAGATGTACAGAGAATTTTTTCCCAGCACAAGCTTGTTCCGAAAATCAAATATGAATTAGAAGATGATCATGCCATTATGGCTATGGTGCAAAATGGCCTGGGCGTAAGTATCCTTCCCGAAATGATTTTAGTCCAAAACCCTTATGACATTTGTATTCGGCCCTTGGATGGACGATATTCCCGTTCCGTCGGTATCGCTACTGTCTCCTTAAAGAACATGGCTCCAGCCGCCAAAAAGTGTATGGACTTTATTACTGAATGGATCAACTAGCTTCTTCCTGTTGGCCAAGGCAACGGATTCTCAAAGCTGGACCAGTCCATATCCATTTCGCTATCGTTCAGCAGACATTCATCTAGCTCTTCTTCCAAGTTCAGCCGATTCATTCCGATACCGATCATAACGATTTCGTTCATGCGGTCGCCCCACTGCTCCTCCCAATGATCCAGAACCTCAGGGTTGGCCGCAATGATTTCCTGCCGTTCTTCTTCTGGCAACGCCGCAAGCCAACTTCCCGCTGGACCAAATTGAATAGATGGCCCTGCCTGGCTGATGCTCGCCGCCCAATCCTGAGGGGCTGCAATCCAGACCAAGCCTTTGGCGCGAACGATTTCCTCCGGCCAGTAGCTCGTAAATTCTGCCAATCTTGCAGGATGAAACGGTCTTCTACGCCGATAAACAAAAGAGTTGATTCCATATTCGTCCGTCTCCGGTGTGTGGCTTTCCAGCTCCAGCTCGCGAATCCATCCAGCGGATTGACTAGCTTTGTCAAAGTTGAACAGCCCGGTATTTAAAATGTCCGAAGGCGCGACCTTTCCCTTGGAAGTGCGAATGATTCGTGCTTCAGGTTGCAATCTCCGCAGCACACCCTCCAGCTTGTCCAGCTCTGCGGGCTGAACCAGATCGCACTTATTCAGAATCAATACGTCACAAGTTTCAATCTGGTCAATTAGCAAGTCCGAGATATCACGTGTGTCATCTTCTCCAGTAGCCTGCTTACGATCCAGCAGCGTTTCTCCTGATTCAAAGTCATGCCAGAAACGGTTCGCATCCACTACAGTCACCATACAATCCAGTTTTGCCAGCGAAGCTAAATTAATGCCCGTTCCTTCATCGGCGTAGGTAAAGGTTTGAGCGATGGGGACGGGTTCACTGATGCCCGTAGATTCAATTAATATATAATCAAACTCGCCTTGTTCCGCTAGCTTCTTGACCTCAAGCAATAAATCTTCACGTAATGTACAGCAAATACAACCATTAGACAACTCGACCAGTTTTTCTTCTGTTCTGGACAAGCCGCCCTCTTTTTTAACCAGCTCGGCATCTATATTTACTTCACTCATGTCATTGACAATGACTGCTACTTTCATTCCGTCTCGATTGTTTAAAACATGATTCAAAATCGTCGTTTTTCCTGCACCCAAATACCCGCTCAACACGGTTACCGGGATTGGTTTCTTATTCATTGCTGGTTCACTCCCCTTAATATTAGCTTATTATCAACCATTAATCGTAATAATTACTATTAAATCAGCATTCAGAAATATACAGCATTCCTTTTGCTTTGTCAACTGTAAAGAAACTCTTGAAATGAATGATCTAAAGTAATTAATATGAGAAATAACGATACTTAAAGAATTAGGAGAATGCTATGCGCTCAATCTGGTTAGGTGTGTTAGCGGCTTTCTTTTTTGCTTTTACATTTGTTCTCAACCGGTCCATGGAGCTATCTGGGGGGAACTGGATCTGGAGTGCTTCATTACGCTATCTGTTTATGGTTCCTATGCTGTTCGTCATTGTAATGGCCCAACATAAGCTCAAGCCTCTTTGGAAAGTCATGAAGGAACAACCGGGAATGTGGCTGTGGTGGAGCTTCATTGGATTTGGTTTATTTTATGCTCCGTTATGCTTCGCATCCGCATATTCACCGGGGTGGTTGATTGCAGGGACTTGGCAAATAACCATTATTTCCGGTTCTTTGCTTGTTCCTTTATTTGCTGAGGTTGTCCAAACGGAGAACGGCCCTGTCAAAGTACGAGGAAAAATACCGATCCAAGGATTGTTGATGTCTCTGATTATTTTAATCGGAATTATTGTGATGCAGGTCGAACAGTCGCAATCTATTTCTACTCAAGATTTTTTATTCGGTATATTGCCTGTCATACTGGCTTCTTTCGCCTATCCTTTAGGTAATCGCAAAATGATGGAAGTCTGTGCAGGGCGGTTAGATGCCTATCAACGTGTGCTCGGAATGACTATAGCCAGCCTGCCTTTTTGGTTATTGCTTTCATTATATGGAGTTTTCAGCGCAGGAATGCCAAGCAAGGATCAGACCATACAGTCTGCTTTGGTGGCCGTGTTCTCAGGGGTAATTGCTACGGTTTTATTTTTTAAGGCTACAGATCAGGTACATGGAAATATGCAAAAGCTGGCCACAGTAGAAGCAACACAATCGCTGGAAGTGCTTTTTGCACTAATGGGGGAATTAATCTTTTTGTCTATCCCCCTCCCTTCTGCTTGGTCATGGATGGGTATGTTCATTGTCATCCTTGGCATGAGTCTGCATAGCTATGTATCACATCAAAAGACGAGTGTTCAACAAATACTAACTAAAAAGGCAGATTCCGTTTAGTGCATATTGGGCAGCAGATCATAGAAAAGAAGATGCTTCTGATCTGCTGCTTTTTGCCGATTTACTGTCAATCAATATTACCAAGCGTAGGCTTCTGGTGCAGGTTTTCCCGGACCCGGGAAAATCTCATCCAGCTTAGCAAGCACATCTTCACTTAATTTAACCTCAGGTACCCGCAGAGCATCCTCTAACTGTTCTAATGTCCGTGGTCCGATAATTGGAGCCGTCACGGCCGGATGAGATAGCACCCAAGCCAGGGCAATCACGTCTTCCTTTTCACCCAGCTCGCGAGATAACGCCGCAAATTGCTCCAGCTTCGCACGATTCTGCTCTACCTTCTCCTTGGCACGTGCGCTGCGGGAACCTGTACCTGCTAACGCATTGCGTCCCAGCAGTCCGCCCGCCAACGGGCTCCATGGAATTACACCCAGACCCAGCTCTTGAGCTGCCGGTAATACTTCAAGCTCAGCCGAACGTTCGTTCAGGTTGTACAGATGCTGCTCCGATACCAGACCCAGAAAACGACGTGCCTTCGCTTCGGCCTGAGCCACCGCAATATGCCAGCCTGCAAAATTACTGGAACCGATATAACCAACTTGTCCACGATCCACCACGGACTCGAATGCACCCCACAATTCATCCCATGACACATTGCGGTCAATGTGATGCATTTGATATAGCTCTACATGATCGGTTTGCAGACGTTTCAGCGACGCATCCAAATGACGGCGAATTTTGTAGGCAGACAAGCCTGATCCTGCATTGGGTCCGTCATTTTCATTTTTCATGTCCCCGTAAACCTTGGTCGCCAATACGACCTTTTCGCGTCTTCCACCGCCTTGCTGGAACCATCGTCCGATAATTTCTTCCGTCCAGCCTTTACGGTCATGGCCATATACATTAGCCGTATCAAAGAAGTTAATGCCCGCATCCAGCGCGGCATCCATAATTTTAAAAGCATCCTTTTCTTCAGTTTCCGGTCCGAAATTCATTGTGCCCAGACATAACCGACTAACCTTCAAGCCTGACTTTCCTAAGTATGAATACTCCATACTGTTTCCCGCCTTTGCTTAAGGATTTTTAATACCGTAAAAATTGCATAAATAAAGACCATACCCACTTCATTCACCAGAATAACCCCCCTTTGAAACACCCCAAAATGCATTTTAAAAGGTGGATAGCGCATGCAAAAAAGCCTCCGCACCATGCCGAAGCATTACATGCGGAGGCCCTCCTCATACTACCCACCGAATGTTAAAAGAAGTGACTTTAAGGTGGTTACCAGCGGAGCGGTGGATTTGAATCTGGAGAAGCAGAACGTTCGCCTTTGCCACGGGATTCTTACCTTTTCCTTTCCAATCTAAAGAATCCCGTGGCAACACCGATCGTAAGATCAAATCCTTCGCGGAGCCGCTCACCTCAACCACCGTAACTCACTCTTTTTTCAACAATCAAGGAATTAATTTCGTTTCTTTCGCTCGCTCAGCCATTTTCTTCGTATGTTTGCTGAGCGGCTTCTTAAGCACCAATCCAAACAAGAAGCAAATTCCGATAAACACAAACAGCATCACTACATCTCGTGTTACCGTTGAAGGCAACATCCCTCCTACCGTTTCCCGCAACAGACTAACCGCATAGGTGAACGGTACGAACGGATTCAGGGTCTGAAAGAAAGCTGTACTCGTCGCAATGGGAAATGTCCCCCCTGAACTGGAGAATTGGAGCACCAGCAGGATGACTGCGAGACCCTTGCCGATATTGCCGAACACTGAAACCAAGGTATAGGTCATGGCCGTAAACACCAGACTGATCAGCATAGAGGACAGTACAAATGCTACTTTGGCATCCACATATGTTCCCAGCAGAAACAAATCACCGAGAGATACACTTAGCGCCTGAAAAATACCAATTGTGGAGAAGGTCATTAGCCGTCCGAAATACACCTGGTAGCTTTTATATTGACCTTCCGGGTCATCCACATCTACCCTAAACATGGAGACTAGCAGCATCGCACCTACCCAAATCGATAATGTAGTATAAAAAGGTGACATCGCAGAGCCGTAGTTAGGAATCGGGTATATCCGCTCCTGCTTCAGCGATACCGGGCTACCGAGGAAATCACTTTCCTTTTTCACATCTCCCTTAAGCAACGCAATCGCTCTTCCGAGTGCATTTTCACCCTTAAGCTTGCGGATCGTGTCTGCTGCCTGACGTATGGAATCCTCGGCAGCAGGAAGATCGGTTCTGACAAAATTGGCTACCTGATGTACCGCTTTTTCAGCTTCAGGAAATTTGTTTTCAATCAAGTCCGCCATCTTAATAAACTGTTGTTCCGCCTTCGGCAAATCATTACGTACAAAGTTTGCCGCCTGATGAATTTTACTTTTAACCGTTGGCAAATCGTGCTTCACGAAGTCTGCCGCTTTGTTCACAGCATTCGTAAACTTGCCCATGCGTCCCTGAATCGTCGTAGCGGCTTCATGCAGTTTTTGACGATATTGTGGCAAGTCCTGCTGGAGACGTGTTAGCTCTTGCTGCCCGAATTCGGCAGCGGCCTGTGCGTCATTTAGTAGCTTTTCAATATTCGGGAGCTGCTCTTGAGCAGTGGTCAACACATTGGCAGAATTGCGGGCAACGGATTTGATTTGATCCAGCGCCTTTTGAATGGCAGGTGCATATTCCGTATCATAATTGTCCAAAATGCTGTCAATTCCGCTACTGATTTCTCCTGCAAGGCGGTCAGCATCATCCAGCAGATTTTGGGCTGGTTTCTCACCGCGCTGAATAGCATCCCCAATGCTAGTAACCGTGCTATTCAATCGGCGAAAGCGATCCTCTACCCCGCTTATCCGGGAAATAAGTGAATCCAGTGGCTGGCTAGGCAAATACCCATTCACACGGTTCAGCAATTGAGAAATATGATCCAACACACCTACAGCAGTCGTGAGCCTGCCGCTAATCCGATTCGCTGCAGCTTGTGCTGCTTTGGGATCAAAATCCACACCACGAATGATGCCTGTAATCTGTGAAACTTCATTCGCAATTTGTTGCACCAGCTGTAAATCTTCTTTTACTACGGTTCCGATCGAATCAAGCGCACCCTCGTTTTTATCCAGAAAGTCAAGAATACCAGTTGTAAAATCCTTGCCTGTATCGGCTATTTTTTGTACTTCCGGCAGTGCTGTCCGGGCAGCATTAATGACCTTAAGGGCCGTTTGCGTGTCCTCCAAGGCGGTGGCCAGTGCGCTTTCTACCTTACTGAAATTCTGATCCAGTTCAACAATTCGATCACCGGCTTTTTGAATATCAGGCAGTCTTTTTTGGATATCCAAAATGACTGCGGCCACCTTGTCCAGCTCAGGCAAGTTTTTATCTATTTTAAGCACCAGGTCGCCCGCGCGATTGATTTCAGGTATTTTTTCCTTCAATGCAATGATTTTTTGTCCTTGAGCCTTAATTTTCGGTAAATTCTGCTCCAGCTCCAATGCCTGCTTACCCAATCGATCGATATCAGGCAATCGATTATTTAGCTCCAGCACCCGATTTTCAATGTTGCGAATTGTCGGAAGCTCCTCTTCCAGCTTGACTCCGGCTTCCTTCAATTTCGTCAAAACTGCTTGGCTAGCCGTTTCAATAAAGTTTTGACTAATTTGGTTTGTCAGAGAGGTTGCCCCTGAGGAGGTAATTTTCGGAGCTACTGCATTGATTTTTTCATTCACAGCATAATCAATTTCCGGCTTTTGCGGATTTTCCGTCAACACACTTGTAATTTTCTCTGAAAAATCCTTCGGAATCAGTAGGCTGGCATAATAATCACCGTTCAGTACCCCTTTTCGTGCTTCTGCTTCATTAACAAAAGTCCAACCCAGCTTCTTGTTATTTTGAAGGTTATGTATAACCTCGTCACCGATATTAATCTTTTTACCATTCACCTCAGCACCCTGATCTTGGCTGGTTACTGCAATTTTAATACCAGATGTATTCGCATATGGGTCCCACATTGCTTTCAAATTCACCCATGCATAGACAGAAGGCAAAAGAATGATGCCAATGACTAATAAAGTCCCGGTCGATACTTTGAAAACATTTCTCCAGTCTGTTAAGTAGATTTGCCATATCTTCCGCAACTTCACCACTCCTCATATGTACATTAACCTTTCGTCCAGTGTTGTATGCACACGTATTGTAAACGATTTGAGCGGCAGAAGCGAATATTATAAAAATGATTGCTAAAAAGCGTACGACTCTTTTACAGATCATACGCTTTTTATGAAATCCCTTTTACTTAATTTCTAATTCCATTTGCAGGTATAGCTTCCAGTGAGTAGAATACGCCCTTTTTATTGATTTTCCCCACAACGGTAGCTGCACCTTTTTTCAAGAATGTATATTCGTTTTTCTTTATTTGCACAATATATCCCTTCAGATTAATTCCAAAAAAGGATTGTACTTTCGACTTGGCGGCTGAAAGTGCCTGATTTTTGCTGAGCTTGGGCTTGGCAAATGCTTTGGCAAAATCCTTATCTCCATCCCAGTCCTTGCCATACTCATTTTTTACAGCCCATACTTTACCGGTTTTCACGCCGATCTGCACGCTGTTTATATCATCCTCATCCCTGAAGTGCCAGACGGTATCGTTCTTCTCCTGCTGACGAAGCGTATATTCAAACGGTTTGGTTGTAGGAATGCCCAGTGTTTTTAGCGAACGGTTCGCTTTGTTGGTCAGGGCAGCTTTAACGTCTTTGAGTGAATACAAAAAACTGGCCGTTATTTTATTTCCTTGATCAAGGTGAATATAAATGCTTTGGTTTTTCCCCCATAGCACCCAGTAATTTTTGAATCCTCCTTCGTCAATCGGGGAATATACACGCCAGATGGCCTCTATTTTGAAAACTTTATCGGTATCGAATGTTTTCAGGAATGACGCAACTTTACTGCGCAAATTAGGGGGCATCACCTTATCCATATCAGCGGCCTTATAAATGATGCTGGTGGACTGCACGATTCCTTTCTTGGAATCATAATTTTGGATGAAATCTGCATTTGCTGTCCCTTTCAAGGTACCGTAAACCGTCCATGCGTCAGTGTCCGCACTTGTAAACTCTATCGTTTGTTTCCCTGCTAATGTGTTTAGGACATCCGTCAGACGCTTAGTGGCGGTCGGGTCCAGGTTAACAGAAGTTTGTGCATTTGAAGCTGTGGTTGTGGCAGCAGCGGGTTGCTGTGCCATTACAACTGGAGCCGTTCCCAACAGGATTGAGAGTGCTGCGACTGTAGCTGTGATAGAATTCCATTTGTTCATTTCGTCGATTCCTCCTGTGTCTATAAATACTCATAGGATACAAGTACACATAATCCTTAGACGTGCCACAAAAGTAAAAAGTTGCATAAATCCAAAAGAAGAAGCCCCTTAGGCCTACAAGATAGGCTTAAGGAGCTTCTTCTTTTGCATTAAATTATCCATTCTTCAGCAATCGGGTAGGCGAAAATCCTGCGCCATGACGCAGCTTCCGTTTTTCCAACCGTTTGTGCAGCGAACGGTTATACAAAACCTGAATGACAAAATACGAAATTATACCCAGCACGATACCGAAAATGGACATGCCGATCAGGATGTGGAGACCTCCGTGCAGTAGGTCTCTGAATACAGACCAGTTGCCGTGAAAAAGCTCCATAAAAGAATGCTCGTGAAGTCGACCGCCCCTGACATGCACCGGATAATGTGATGGATAAATCCAAGCTCCCAGTTGCTTGGCGAATGGCATCAGTACAATCGGCAAAAAGGTCAGCTTGCCTACAACGTTTCCCACAATGGCCGCAGGCAGCGAACCACCAGACAACCGAACAATCGGATAAAACACGAGGTATACCAGAGAAGCCGTGGAAATCACGATCATTTCCAGACCAAAGCCAATGGCGAAGCCCAAAGAGATCTTTTTAACTCCTCCAGGGGCGCGCAACAGCTTGATAAAATTCAGACGAATTGCCCGCCATATATTTTGAAACACGTTGTATTTCTTCTTTGATTTATGAGGTTTGAGCCTTTTCGGATTGAACTTTATCAATAGGAGGACTCCTTCAACAGTACGTATTCAAGTTCAGGAATGAGGTCGAACAACTCCCATCCTTACTTAGTCTATACTGTCATTATAACCCTCAGCGTTCGAAAAGCAATGCTATTCCGCCTGTTTCGCTATTTTAGAACACAATTCGCTTATTGACATCGCTCGATAAAGGTACAAGGTCCCAAATCTCTGTCGCGTATTGCTGGATTGTACAATCACTGGAGAATTTTCCAGAATGAGCGATATTTACAATAGCACGTCGTGTCCACTCCGAGGGATTCCGGTACACCTGCTCAATATGAGCCTGCGCATCTACATAAGCGGCAAAATCTTTAAGCACAAAGTATTCATCATTATGATCAATCAGGGATTGATAAATGGCCTCAAATTCCCGTTCATGCCGCGTAAAAGGAGCATCATTCACCAGTTGATCCAGCACTTCACGCAATCTTTCATCACTGTTGGCTGTTTTGCGTGCCGAATACTGTCCATTCTGATAATAGTCCTCAATCTGATCTACCTTCAATCCAAAAATGAACATGTTGGCATCGCCTACCATTTCGTGCATTTCAACATTAGCACCGTCTAATGTGCCCAGAGTCAGTGCGCCGTTCATCATAAATTTCATGTTGCCTGTACCTGATGCTTCCTTGCCTGCCGTAGAAATCTGTTCACTGACATCCGCCGCAGGAATAATCAGCTCCGCCAACGAGACCGAATAATTTTCAAGAAAAACGACTTTCAGCTTGTCCTTGACATCTATATCCCGATTGATGGTGTCTGCCACATTGTTAATGAGCTTAATCGTCTGTTTGGCGAGAAAATAACCGGGGGCTGCTTTCGCACCAAAAATGAATGTGCGTGGCGTTGCATCCAGTGCAGGATTAGTTTTGAGCTGGTTGTATAGATGCATCACATGCAAAATATTGAGCAGTTGTCGCTTATATCCGTGCAACCTTTTGACCTGCACATCAAAAATGGAGGATGTATCCAGTCGAACACCCTGTTTTGCAAATACATGCTCAGCAAGCCTGATCTTATTATTTTGCTTAATCGCCTGAATTCGTTTTTGGAACGCCTCATCCTCACTGTAACGAAGCAGGTCGATGAGCTCACGTGGATGGGTTCTCCAGCGTACACCGAGCGTCTCATCACACAAGCTTGCCAGCTCCGGGTTGGCGTGCATCAGCCAACGGCGATGGGCAATCCCATTTGTTTTATTATTAAACCGGTCAGGATATAGTTCATGAAATGATTTCATCTCTCGTTCCTTCAAAATTTTCGTATGCAATGCAGCCACTCCGTTAACGCTATAACTGCCGACGATAGCCAAATGAGCCATGCGAATTTGTTCACCGTGAATAATCGCCATTTCGCCAATTTTGATATCCTGACCCGGATAACGCTCTAATAGCATAGCGCAATAACGTTTGTTCATTTCTTCAATGATCAAGTAAATCCGAGGAAGCAGTTCTCTCACCATGTTGACGGGCCATTGTTCCAGCGCCTCACTTAATATCGTATGATTCGTATATGAAATGGCCCGTGTCGTAATATCCCACGCTTCATCCCACCCCAAGCCTTTCACATCCATCAAAATACGCATCAGTTCCGGTATAACCAGCGTCGGATGGGTATCGTTAATGTGCAGTGCTATTTTATCGGGCAACTGGCTGTAAGGTAAACGAAGCTTCTCAAACGTACGCAAAATACTCTGTAATCCAGCCGAGCAGAGGAAATACTGCTGCTTCAAGCGAAGCAGCTTGCCCTCATAATTGGAATCATCCGGATAGAGAAAGGCCGAGATGGATTCTACTGATCGATTGTAGTCGAGAAAGCGGTAATAACCGCCCTCTCCTCGAATTGGTCCTCGAACGGGATCAAGCGCGGATTCCGCACTCCAAATCCGCAGCGTGTTTACCTGCGCATGACCATAGCCGACCAGCGGAATATCGTAAGGGACAGCCCAGACTGTTTCGGCATCCCGTGTCTCGAACACAAGACGTCCATCTTGTTCACGGGTTTCCACGCGTCCCCAAAAATGAACCTCGACCTTTTTGTCAGGACGGCGTTCCTCCCATACATTCCCTTTCTGTAGCCAGTAATCCGGTAGTTCGACCTGATTTCCGTCCACAATACGCTGCTCAAACAGACCATATTTATATCGAATTCCGCAGCCATGTCCTGCATAGCCAAGGGATGCTAATGAGTCCATGAAACAAGCCGCCAGACGGCCAAGACCACCATTGCCTAGCCCAGCATCCGCTTCCTGTGCTTCAATTTCCTCCAGATCCCAGCCCAATTCCCCTAATGCCTGTCGAACCATATCCAATACGCCCAAATTCAGTAGATTATTGCCCAATAGACGACCTATTAAAAATTCCAGTGAAAAATAATAAACCTGCTTCTCTTGTCCTTCTTTGTAGGCTTGGTTTGTTTCGGCCCAATTCTTGCCGACTTGTTCACGAATCATGCCACCCAAAACCTTATATACGTCTTCCGACTGAGCCTCCTGCATCGATTTACCCAGCCTTCCGACCAGTTGCTCTCGAAAAGCCTGCTTAAATGCTTCTTTATTGCTGAACAAAGTTGTACCTCCTGTTAATTCCGTTTTTATGGCTAAGTATGATCTATTAAATCACGCTATTCTTGGCAATCACATAGGGAACTCTAATGTCGCCAATCAGAGTTCGATCCGGTGAAAGCTGCACGTCCTTATCCAAAACCACATTCTGCACAACTGCCCCTTTACGGATGACGCATTTTTGCATAATAATCGAGTTGCTTACCCGCGCGCCCTCCTCTACCCGCACGCCACGAAAAAGAATGCTGTTCTCGACCTTTCCCCCAATGGTGCAGCCATTGGCAACAAGGGAATGATCCACCTCGGCGCTGTACGTATAACGAGTCGGGGCTTCATACTTGATTTTGGTATGCACCGGCTGATTCTGGAACAGAGCTTGATATTGCTCCTGATCCAGCAGTTTCATGCTATTTTTATAGTAGCTTTCAATGGAATTAATAACTGCATGATAACCATCATAGCGATACGCGTAGATGCGCAGGCCACTTGGATTTTTCTGAATCGCATCGCGAAAGAAATGACTATCCTGATGAGCAATGCAATGCTTTACCTGATCCAGATACAAGCTTTTGTCCATCACAAACATTTCTAGATAAATATTATGATGATCCTGCTCCTGATGAATACCGGTCACTCGTCCGCTCTCATCAATCTCCAGCCGTACACACGGTGCATGCTCCGTTTCGAGCTGGTGTATGGGTTTGTATACGAGGGTGACATCCGCGTTCTTCTCCAGATGATATCGGTATACATCCTCTATATCAACCTTGTTGATATGCTGAGTTCCTGCATGAACAATGGTTTGCCCTGATGAGCGATGGAAAAAGTCCAGATTGTTGTGCACATGCTGCAAATCCCCACGTGATGTGTCCGTCGGATCGTTCCAGTCCGGTGGCAAAATAAACAACCCGCCTCTTCTGCGGTCTAAATCCCATGGCCGACCTTCACCCAAATGATCCAGCAACGAACGGTATTTGCGGCGGATAAACAGTGCAATATCATGCACCCCTGCATGCATCATATTGGATAAGGTGAAATCAATGAGCCGATATCGACTAGCAAAGGGTACGGCGGCCCCGCACCGAAAATAAGTCAACTCCTTCAATTGATCCAATTCGTGATCCAGGTTGATCACTCCAATGAGTCGGCTCATAGCGGACACCGTCCTTATCCGAGTTATATTCGTGCATGAAGCTGGCTTTCCTGATCGAACAAAATAATCTCATCCAGACTATCTTCAGGTCCAATGACTGCGTTGTCTTCAATAACCATGTTCTCATTTACGATAGCCCGATGAATACGTACATTGCGTCCGATTTTTACATTCGGCATGATGACAGAATCGGTAATAACGCTCCCTTCACCGACTTCAACCCCATAAAACAGTACGGAGTGCCTTACTTCTCCATCCACCATGCAGCCTTCATTTACGATGCTGTTTTTCAGGATCGCCCGTTGGGTTATATACTGGGCAGGCTGATTGGGGCTGCGGGTATAGATGCGCCAGAACGGGTCATTCAGATCTAGCGGCGGGTCCTGAACCAGAAGATCCATATTAGATTCCCACAAGCTCTGAATTGTGCCTACATCCTTCCAATACCCAGCAAACGGGTACGCATACAGCGACCGGCCATGCTGAAGCAATAGCGGAATGATGTCTTTGCCAAAATCGTGTGAAGATTCAGAATCACTTGCGCTTTCCAGTAAGTAGTGACGCAACACATCCCATTTGAATAAATAAATACCCATAGAGGCCAGTGTGCTTTTCGGCTGTTCAGGCTTCTCCTCAAAGTCGTATATTCTCAGGTCCTCATCGGCGTTCAGTATCCCAAATCGTTGGGCCTCCTGAATCGTGACATTGATGACAGAAATGGTGCAATCGGCTCCCTTTTCCTTGTGGTAGTCGAGCATTCGACTATAGTCCATTTTATAAATGTGATCCCCTGACAAAATGAGCACATGCTCCGGGTCATACTGATCTAGGAAATGCAGGTTCCGATAAATCGCATCCGCTGTGCCCCGATACCAGTTGTTTCCATTCTCTTTCTCGTGCGGTGGTAAAACGAAAACTCCTCCATCCAGGCGATCCAAATCCCAGTCGCTGCCTACGCCGATATAGGAATGAAGCACCAACGGCTCATATTGGGTCAATACGCCCACGGTGTCTATTCCCGAATGAGAGCAATTGCTGAGAGGGAAATCAATAATACGATAAGTTCCTCCAAAAAATACTGCTGGTTTGGCCAGTGTGCGGGTCAGTCCTTTGAGTCTTTTGCCTTGTCCGCCGGCGAGCAGCATGGCAACCACTTCCTTCTTTCTCATAACAAAGACCTCCCTGTCATGTGCGTCTGAAGCCATTGTGGCAGGATATTTGATAATATCCATTAAACGTGAAAAGACAGTCGTAATCGTTTCATTACCAAGGGAACGGGTAAGATGTGATGGAAAGGGTAAATCATAGTTATGCGGAACAAGTGCAAGGAATCACTAAATCGTAAAATCCCGTTCATCATTTCACATTTTGGATGCTTTTTAGGCATTAGCGTATGACAACATGATCATAAGGAGGCGTTATTGATGAAGAATAAAAAATGGGTAGTAGCAGCATTGGGAATGGGTGTAACGTATCTGATGAAAAATAAAGGAGCACGCGATAAGGTATTGAATAAGGTACAGACGATGGTCAACCGTGCAAAAACATCTGCAAAATCGTAATCGTTAAATTTTAAAGCAAGAAACACGCGAGCCTCTCTGAATAATTGTTCAGGGAGGCTCTGCTTTGACGCTGCTCTGCAACCACGAACAACGCACAACACATCGGTTCGAGGCTGAATGATTAGACGGTCAAGCATTCTCCTTCTGTTCTTCTACTTCCATGATATGTTCAATGGTAAAGGTTCGATGCGTGCATTCGGAGGAACGGTACGCTTCTAGAAGACCCGAGGTACGAATGTTCTCTTTACTCACCTTCTTGAAGGTATGAGTAATCTCTACATTGCCCTTGAAAGGAAAAAAGGACAAACCTACCGTCTGATCCGATAACCACTCAGCCCGAACCCGTTCGCTTTCATGACGAACAGCCGGGAAGCTCAACCCTTCAGCAAACCATTCATAATCTGCTGTAGGGGTACCCGGCTCTCGGCTGCATAAAAACAGACTTAATTCGTCGCAAAACAACATTCTCCGTACATCCGTCCGCACTTGATGTTCGAAGGTTACGCCGCATGTCAGCTCCTGTCTGAGCCTCTGGCGACGCTGTTCCTCTGCCTCTTGATAAGCATGCGTAATCTGCTTGTCCTGAGCTTTTTCATGCTCGGTCCGTCCGACGAGCTCCTTGTACATCAAGCTGCACAGCAACGCCGCATACGCATTCTCTTGCTCGACTTCATCAATCCCAAGACGATAAAAAACAAAACGCGGACTAAGCGGAAAATCGATAAACGTATAAGGTGCTGACACATAATCATTCCAGAAAGGAGCAGCGTCCAGCCTAATCCATCCCCGGTCATGCTCCCTCGCTGCATATATAAAATCCTGTTTATGGCGTCTATTCTTAAAGGCACTGTCTTCCCACTGTGAAGCCAACTCACCTGAAATATGGGCATGGTCATGCTGCGTCGTCATGATATAAGCTTGATCCGTTTCATAAATAACCATATGCTATCCCCTTCCGTTAGGCGTCTATCTGATATGTGTACAAACTATCGAAGGCCATGGTTATGTTTACCTTCATTCATTATATCAGGATAAGGGTAAAAAGGCAGTGAAGTTTTCTCCATCCTCACTTTCAATTACCCCCTAGATTCTTCAATCGAAACTGCTGCGGAGACATCCCTTCCAGTTCACGGAACACCTTGTTAAAATGCTTGGCATTGTCAAAGCCCACAGTAGCCGCAATTTCATAAATCTTGCCCTCTTGACGCCCCAGCAGCTTTTTGGCTTCTGCAATGCGCAGCCTCTTTAAATATTGAACAAAGCTAAGACCTGTATAGGCTTTGAATGCCTGACTAAAATACGTATAATTCAAGGATACTGAATTGGATACTACCGCCATGTTCAAATCCTCGCTGAAATGAGCATGGATGTACTGGATTGCTCGCGTCATGCTGCCGCTTCTATCAGCAATCGCACTAGCAACGTCCGTTCTGCTAGGCTGTCTATCTATCTCCCCGCTATCAACACGATCGTTTAGTAGAGAGTTCCGTTGCTGCAATTCTTCGTTCAAAACTGCTAGCGCACCGAACAGCTCCTCCCTCACGATCGGCTTCAGCAAATACTCCCGTGCTCCGCAGCGAATCGCTTCACGCGCATATTGGAACTCGTCATATCCACTAAGAATGATCACCAAAGGTCTGTCTCTTGGCTCCAGCTTGCGAATATGCTGCATCAGCATAATTCCATCCATAACCGGCATACGGATATCCGTTATCACCAACTCGGGTGAAAACTCCATTACATGCTGCCAGGCTTCCTTTCCGTCCTTAACCAGCACGCATTCATAGAGACCGGAATATTCCCGTTCGATCATGGCTTGAAGCCCCATTCGAATGTTCTTTTCGTCATCCGCAATCAACAGCTTGGTCGTCATAGTCCTCCCCCCTCGTGATATGACGTCTAGGCAAAATCAGGGTTACTGTCGTCGATTGGCCGGGAATGCTGTCCAGTTTAATGCCATAACCTACGCCATACTGCATACTCAAACGGCGATGCACATTATACAAGCCGATCCCTCCATGCATTCCGGGCTCGTAGGAATCCATATCCGAATGCATCAGACCAGCCATAATGGCATTCTTTCTTTCTTCAGATATCCCCACTCCGTTATCCTGTATACGCAATTCAACGATATCCTGCTTGGAGTAGGCTTCAATGGTGATGAGGAATGGTCTTCGCAATGTACTCCAACCGTGCTTTATTGCATTTTCGACTATAGGCTGCAGCGACATTTTCAGCATTTCCAGTTCCATAAACATTGACGACAGGCGGATGTCCAGCCCAATTTGGTTGTCATGGCGAATGTTCATAATGGCCACATAATGCTGAATATGACGAATTTCATCGCGCAACGCAACACACGGCCGGGACCATTGAAGATTATAGCGCATCATCGAACCCAGGGAAGTGAGAGCATCTGACAGCGGATATTGTCGTTCCATCTCCGCCATCATTTTTAAATTTTCCAATGTATTATATAGAAAATGGGAATCAATCTGATGCTTGAGTCCTTGCAATTCTGCCTCCTGAGCAGCGGCCTGCTTCTGTACAGCCTCAGCAATGAGCACGTTAATCCGACTTAGCAAACTGCGAAAATATAGAGCCAGCTCCGCGACTTCTCCCCGCCCATATACCGGGATTGTAAGCTGAAAGTCGCCCTCCTTCTGTACTCTTTTCATAGATTCACGCAGTGTATGCAGCTGCTTGAGAATAAGAGCATGCAAGGTATAAGAAATGACGGACATTAACAATATCAATATACAAATAATGAGTAGCATGGCATTGCGTTTGTGACGGAGGTCACTCAGCGGACCGTCCAGCGCCACTATATTTAGCAGATAGGCATCCAGCCCTTCTATATAACGGTACAAACCAAGATAAGGCTTATTCCCATAGGTAAAGTCAAAAGCACCACCCTGTCCCTGAACGCGGGACTGTAACAGATGGTGCACATGGGACAGAGGGATCGGAATGGGATCAGGCTGAATGGAAGCTGTAGCTATATCGGTAGAAGACACTAATTTTCCACCGTTTGGAATGGAATCCTCGGCGTTTAGAATGAACATTTGCCATGCATAATCACGTGGTGGGGTACCAAATACTCTAGGCGAAAAGAGCTCTAGCCTCATATTGGTTTCCACCAAACCTGCGTGTCTTCCTCCGCTTGCCTGAATTTCACGCAGCAATGCCATATACTGTACCGCTTCATTTTCCTGCCCTGCTTGCCCCTGCAATAAGCTTTTAGGTCCCTTGTATATATCCCACCATATTCTTCCTTGCTGATGTTGAGCTGTTGTCAGCCAGGAAGTTTTAGGCAGGCGTGATTCATTGAAAATCATGGGCCATATTTCATGGGCCTGGGGATTATTTGTATACAGCCGGATATTCTCAATGTTGGGATTGCTGTAGAGCAAGTGCTGTAAATTGGGAAACACATTTAAGTTAAATTGAACCAGCTCATCGCTGCTTATTTCACGTTCCTCGGTTAGATAATGAAGTACGTTGCGATCTGAAATCGCAAGCTGTGCGGTCCGCTCCATAATTTCCATATTACTGTGAATCTGGGCCAGTTCTGTATCGAGTACATACTGATTTTGTACGGTAATGTCGTGCATGGTGTTCTCGTACAATTGATGAAAGGTATAAAGCGAGAACACTACAACCGGGATTAAAATGACTCCGATATAAGCGACAATGAGCTTGACTTGAAGAGAGCAACCGCCTAGCTGATCGGCCGTATCCGTCAGCCACTGCCATATGTGGCGGCGCAGCAGGCTCTTCATCTGTGAACGTACACGGCCTGACATGAAATCACATCCTTAGCATTCAATAAATAAAGTATTGAACGAGATCATTTCGTGAACTGTTCCATTTTTTTGATGTTTTCCTCATAGGCTTTTTGCTGATAAGCCAATACCTTGTCATAGCCTGCTTTTTTGCGGTCTTCCAAAAAGCGGGCAAACAGCTGATCGAACTCCTCATCCGAGGAAGCCAGCAACAGCTTCGGTAATGCCTTGCCCCAAATTTTGTCTATCTGGCCTGACGCAATGCCTTCTGCCGAGGTTCCGGTCGGTTTGATATTTTCATATTGGGAGAAGCTGTGGGTCTTGCCTTTCGTCCAATCTTCCGGCTGCTTATACGGCTCGACGCTGGGCGGCGCCCACTGCAAACTCATATTTGTATCCATCAGCATCCAGAAGGTGGAGGAGGCGCCATACTTTTTGTCAAAAGCAGAGCGATCCTTGTTCAGCAGCTCCAGTACCTCTGGCTTGAAGGCTGGCTTACCGTTAACTGTATCCCACAACTTTCCCTGCTCCCCCAGATACAGATCACGGTTCCCTTCCTCACTAATCAGATAAGTCAGAAATTCAATAGCCCGCTCCTTGTCTTTCACATCCTTCGAAATAAGTGTCACTGTCCATCCGGAAATGCCTGGCCCAGCCAGCGTTGGCGGCTCTAGCTTACTGTTGGAAGGTCCATCCACTGCAATGTAGACGGAGTTGGGATCTTTCGCATGCAATGTCACCTGTTGTGTAGCAAAATCAGACCGCTGATATAGCATGGCAAAATACCGTCCCTGTGCCACCTTTTCTTCCATTTGCGGACGTTTGTCGATAAATACGTCCTTGGCGATCAGGCCCTGCTCATTGGCTTGGCGGAATGTTTTGAGCCAGCGAATGTACTCTTCGTCCGAACGACGGTCATACAGTTTTCCGCCCTTCTCGTGAGGAATGGCAAGAAAATTAAGTAAATAGTCTTCAAAAGAATAATTTCCGTTATCCGTAAATTCGTGGAACCCTATCGGGATCAGCGGCTGACCGTTCACCTCCGGAAATTTCTCTTTCGCCTTTTGAAGCGCTTTCAAAAATCCTTCCGGTGTTCTCATATCCGGCTTGCCAATCGCCTCGTACATATCCTTACGAACCATAAACGTTTGATTGGAGACAAAATTTTGGCCGTATTTTTGGTAATCCTGCGGTGAAGAGGACGCGTTAGGATACCCATATACATTCCCGTCTGTTTGACGATACCATGACATTTTAGCTGGGTCTGCCACTTTAATCAGATATGGATCATATTTCTCGGCCAACTTGTTAAGTGGGAGCACCATCTTGCCCTCGATCATTTTTTTGATTGCATCTTCTCCCCAACTGAGCGTGACAAAATCAGGCAGTTTGCCCGAGGCGAGCATGGTATTCAGTTTTTCATTTTCATTTCCTGCGGGTACGATAAAATTAACACTGACTCCAGTCTTTTGCGTCACATACTTCGAAGTCATATCCGTCCCCCACTTGTTCGGGAACCAGGAAAAATTCAAATACCAGTCAAACGTTATCGGCTCTGTATCCGCCTTCCAGCCCGGCGCATCTGCCGTAGCCTTTGTCTTCTCATCTTTCAATTCCGTGGCAGTGCCATTGCCACCGGACGTACATCCCACGAGCGGTCCTACCAGCAGAACAACAGCCAACAGCCCCTTTTGCCATTTACGAATGTTCATCATAAATCTCCCCCTTAGATGATGTGCTAGCCCTTAACCGAGCCAATCATTAGCCCTTTGACAAAATATTTTTGCAGGAATGGGTATACCAGCACAATCGGCAAAGTCGTTATGACCATCGTCGCCAGCTTGATCGATTGTGAAGTAACGGACTGGGCGACAATCCCGGGTGCGGCAGACATCATTTGATTAGAGCTGGATTGGGCAACAACCCGGTACAAATACGTCTGAATCGGCTGAAGATCCGTATTATTGATATAGATCATTCCTGTAAAATAATCGTTCCACTGGTACACCCCATGAAACAAGGCAATTGTCGCTACTACTGGCATGGATACAGGAAGCACAATCCGGCAAAAGATGCCGAAATCGTTGGCTCCGTCTATTTTCGCCGCTTCCTCCAGTGCATCCGGCAGTTCCCGAAAAAAAGCCATAAAAATAATAAGGTCGAAAAAGCTGAACATCGCAGGAATAATGTACACCCAAAAGCTGTCCAGTAGCCCGAGATCACGAATCAGCAAATACGTTGGAATCAAGCCCCCACCAAAAAACAGGGTAATGGTGCCGATCAGCATATACAGCTTGCGCCCGATCAGCTCTCTACGGGAATATGCATATGCAATCATGGCGGTAAAAAACACATGCACAATCGTGCCGATTAGCGTCTTGGCGACCGTTACTCCCATCGCAGTCATAATGCCGCTGTTGGCAAATACAGCCTGATAGCTGCTGAGACTAAAGAGTCTCGGCCACCAGTAAATGCCGCCTCGCATTGCGTCTGCCCCTTCGTTAAAGGAGTTCACCAGCACATACCACACGGGATATAACGTTACAAAACAAATGACCAGCATAAAAACGTTGTTAAATAAATCGAATATCGCTTCGCCTGCTGTTCTGCGTCGCAATAGCTGCATACATCCGTCCTCCTTCAAAATAGAGAGGTATTATTCATCCGTTTGGTTACAGAATTGGCTATCAGCAGCAAAATGAGAGCAAGAACCGATTTCAGCAATCCTACCGCAGTAGAATACGAAAAACGTCCCTGCTGAATGCCCACCTGATACACATAAATGTCAACTACATTACTTGCACTCTCATTCAGCGAGTTACGCAGGACAAGAATTTGATCAAAGTTGGAGTTCAATATGCCGCTAACCGCTAAAATAAACAAAATGGATATTGTACCCTTGATCGCAGGAAGTGTGACATACCACATTTTCTGAAACCGTCCTGCTCCATCAATGGTGGCCGCTTCGTACATGTCCGTAGATACGCCCGCCATTGCTGCCAAATAAATAATGGCTGACCATCCAAGCTCCTTCCAAATATCCGAGCTGACGACGATAGTCCAAAAATAGCCCGGCTCCGCTAAATAACTAATCGGCTGGTCGATCCAGCCCCAAGCTAGTAACAGTTGATTGATCAATCCGGTATCTGCCAGCCACGTGGTTAAAATCCCGCCAAGAATGACCCATGACAGAAAATGAGGAAGATACGAAATGGTCTGAATGGATTTTTTGAACCGCGTAGACCGGATTTCATTCAGAAACAAAGCAAATACAATAGGTAACGGGAACCCGATCGCCAGCTTGAGCAGACTAATACCCAGTGTATTTTTGACAATGTACCAGAAGTTATCATCCTCTAAGAAGGCGCGAAAATGCTCTAACCCCGCCCATGGTGCGCTTGATATAGTACCAATAATGTCAAAATGTTTGAAAGCAATCAAAATGCCGTACATCGGAATGTAATGGAAAATAATCATCCATACCACTCCAAGTAGTGCCATGGTCTGCAAATGTTTTTGCCCCCCCCATCTGCGGGCTAGTGACGTCCATCTCCCCGATCGAACCGATGGCTGTGGTTGTGGTTGTGGTTGTGGTTGTGGTTGTGGTTGTGGATTTTTCCATCCTGTACTCATACAGAAGACCTCCCTTCTCTATAATGTAAGCACTTACATTTATTATTTTAGGGGCTTTTGTTTCTAATGAGTAGTACTTGATTTTTTGATTTTGGTGTCTAAAGTTCAGGTGGAGATAGGACAATACGTAAAAAGTTTCTTCCAGCCTTTGGATTTTCTATATCTATTAATTCACAAAAAAAACTATCAGATGGTACGATAAGACTATATAGAATTCCAATCATTACCTATGACCTAGATCAGGAGGATTAAGAATGGAAGAATTGGTTCGTTCGATTCAGAAACAGGTTCGGATAAAAAGGTTTGCCTGCTGGGCAGGGCTCATCATGTTTGGCCTGTGTACTTTAGTTGGCATTGCAGCTGAGGAATGGTTTATGGCGCTTCTGGGACTCGCAATGACAGTCTTATCAATCTATGGATTAACCATGATGCGTGGTATGACGAAGTTTAATAAAGAGTATCGACCGGGAAAGGGATACGGTTATTATCGCCGTACGGCACAGCAAAAGCTGCGTTATTTGACTTGGGGACAATGGATACTCGGCGGCTTTATCGTCCTAATGTTCTTTATATATCACGTCCGTCTTAGTGCTTTTCTTATAGCTATCTTGGGGATCTTGACCATTCAGTTCAGTATCAAAAAACGAATTAAAAATCATCAGGAGCCTGACGTCACAGAGTTGGATGAGTTTGTACGAATGGGGATTGTTTCTCCGCATGAGCAGACTATTGGAGTGTATAAAGATTTCCTGCACCTTAGCCATACGTTTCAGGGCAACCAAATTGTTATCGTTACAGACAAACGGCTGATATCTGTGTTTGTAGAGGAACAAGGACGTGCGCTGAAAACGGAAATGCTGCTATCGAGTATAAACAAAATACGTGCAATCGGTACGGGTTTTCAGGGTCAAGGTTTATTGCTGTCTGTAAGCAACCGTGACCATAACGAGCTTCACATTCATATGGTCGGGAAAAGTATTTACTTTTCGCCAGAGCAATTCGTGGGCTCCTTGCTACGGGCACTGGACGCAGCGTTAAAGATTGGATCATACAGTACGGAAGAAACATTCCCCGTTTACCAACAGACAAGGATTTCATTGCATCCATTAGAACAAAGTTTGTTGCACAAGCCTACCACTGCCTAAATATTCCTCGCAAAAAAAACCAATAGCAAGCAAGCCCTGATCTTAATGAGCTTACTTGCTATTGGGTTAATTAAAACAACTAATTTTCTACCATTTTCCCTTATTAATGATTGGCTCCATGATAAAACACAGTGATGAGATCATGACTAGTAACAAACACCAGCAAACTAAACAGACTGAGCGATAGCGGCCGTGAAATCAATTTTTTCATCCTTTAACACTCCTTTCAGAATCGTTATATATTGGTCTTGCTGTGTTGCTGTAGCTTGGGATCTGAAAATCTCAAATATAGCAGTACATTTTCTAAACTCATGCTCATGTTCCATACCCAGGGTATCGGACAGCTTGAGAGATTGCAGAATATAGCCCAACGCAACCGTAAACTGTCGCAGCTTTATATAATAAAGAGCCAGCTGATAGCAGAAGCGAAAATAATAGGATACATTCACAGGCTCTTCAAAATATTTGAAATCTTCAATTTGTTCGGCAAATGATTCAAGCACACGCTCTAAAGGATAGTCGTGTCTGGCCGCTCCCTCAACAATGGAAAGAAGCCCCGGTAACAGTTCTTCTGGATTGTCACGAAGAAATTGAACGTATTCCTGCAATACCTCGGAACGACCCGATAAAATATCAAGAGCATATAAATTGGCTCTTGCAGCATGGCGATAATATTCCACTTCTGCTTCTCCATACGGATCGAGACCATTAAACCAGCCTAACTCTGCATATTTTTCAATGCAATCTCGAGCGGCCTCATACTTGCCTTGTTTTTGGAAGGCCATGCCTTTCATAAGATGACTGTAGCCGTAGTAGTAGACTAACGGCCGTTTGGTATGTATGGGTTGTATAGGTTTCTTGCACGCTTTGTAGAGCTGCAACTCCTGATACTTCTGGTTGACATGGGAATACAGCTGGTCGCATAAAGCGATCATATTGGTACTATCCATAAATGAAAAGGACAGCTTAATCATGTTAACAAGTGTGTCTAGATCTGTGATGTCGGAGTGAACAAGATCATCCACCCTCCCCACCTCCTTGTCCGACTTTTGTACTCATCAAACAAAACATGATCTATATTCCAACTAAAAATAACTTAATTACGTATTTATTGCGTAATTAAGTTATATCATAAAATCAGACATGTGGCAAGGAAATTATAATATATTCCAATTTTCAAAATGTAGATGCCTATAGAGCATTCATTTGTTCAGTTCCATATGAAGCAAAGGGAATGCCCGGCGTGATCCATCCAGCGCAGATCGTCCTGTTGGTACAAAGCCGTAATGTCTGTAGAAAGCATGCGCCTTCTCGTTTTGCTCATTCACATCCACTTTGAGGTGCGTCCCTTTTATTTTTTCAGCATGCTGGATGAGTCGGCTGCCTGTGCCCTGTCCGTGCCATTCAGGGTCGACAAACAGCATTTCTATTTTCTGCCCGTCCAGCCCGATAAACCCTATCGGCTCCTGAAGTACCGTACACTCCATCCAAACTTCAAGTTCTCTTAAAGCGCCGTTACTTATGATGTGATGGTAAAATTGAATGTCTTCTTCAGACAAAAATGTGTGCGTTTGGCGTACTGCCCGATGCCAAATATCTACGAGTTGATCATGATTTTCTTCCCGATAAGCAATAATTTTATGTTGCACTGTATTTCCCCCTTATGCGAATATCCATATAGTATATTTTGCAGTAAGTTTAACAGCGTATTTAGAAGTATTCAAACACAAAAAAGGAAGCGGATCCATCCGCCTCCTTTAGGTTACAACCCCTTTACAACGTAACGCCATTTTTGAAAATAGCAAGCTCCCTGAAATTGTTTTTCTCATTATTCACCCAGGTTCCGCTGGCTACATCGATAATGTAATCGACAAAGTTGCGTAGCGCCTCTTCCATACTGACATCCTCCACCAGTGAACCAGCGTTATAGTCAATCCAGTGAGGTTTAGCCTTATATAACGGCGAGTTGGTTGACACTTTCATTGTCGGAACGAAGGAGCCAAAAGGCGTGCCACGCCCGGTTGTGAATATGACGAGCTGACAGCCCGCTGCAGCAAGAGCTGAAGAAGCAACCAGATCATTCCCCGGCGCGCTGAGCAGATTAAGTCCCTTGGTCTTGAGACGCTCCCCGTACTGAATGACATCGGTGACCGTGGAAGACCCGGATTTTTGCGTACAGCCCAGTGATTTATCCTCCAGTGTCGTGATGCCCCCTGCTTTATTGCCTGGTGACGGATTTTCGTATACTGGCTGCTTATAATCCAGAAAATATTGTTTAAAATCGTTAATCAAATGTACGATCTTATCAAATACTTGCTCATCGGCAGCGCGTTCCATTAAAATCGTCTCCGCGCCGAACATTTCGGGCACCTCCGTCAGTACGGTCGTTCCACCCTGTGCTGCCATATAATCCGACAAACGCCCAAGCAGTGGATTGGCAGTAATACCCGACAGGCCGTCAGATCCACCGCATTTCAAGCCGATGTTCAGCTCAGACAAAGGTACAGGCTCCCGTCGATCTTCTTGCACGGCCGCAAATATTTCATGGAGCAGCTTTACCCCTTCCTCCACTTCATCCGACACCTCCTGGGAAAGCAAAAACTTCACCCGCTCCGAGTCGTATTCACCGATGGCTTCTTTGAATTCTTTCATTTCATTGTTCTCACAGCCCAAACCAAGTACCAGAACGCCACCCGCGTTTGCGTGTTTCACGGCATCAATCAAAATCGTGCGCGTATGTGCATGGTCGTCGCCCAATTGAGAGCATCCATAGTTATGCTTGAGCACAAGTGCATTTTCAAAAGGTGAGATATCTCCCACTTCCTGCTTAAAACGATTTAAAATGAGTTCGGCAATTCCATTCACACAGCCGACCGTCGGCACAATCCACAACTCATTGCGAATCCCTACACGACCGTCCTTTCGCCGAAATCCTTGGAACGTCCGACTCTCCTGTTCATATATATGAGGAGCTGGCTTAGGCTTGTAAGTATATTCCTCCACACCTGTCAGATTCGTTTTCGTATTATGCGTATGCACATGCTGACCTGCCTGAATGGGCTGAATGGCATGACCGATGGGATATCCGTATTTCAGGACATGCCCACCTTCAGGTATGTCCTGTAGCGCAATTTTGTGCCCACGCGCTACATCCTCGGCCAGCTCCACGCATTGTTCTTTTTGTGCTCCCCATGCCAGCGTTTCTCCCTGCTTGTAATCACGCAAAGCGACAGCCACGTTATCTTGATCATGAATTTGAATGAATTCCAGCATTCCAGTCTCCTCCTTGCTTATGCTCCGGGTACGCTGTTCCCGGTTAGAGAATCGAGCGTCTCCTTCATTCCTCTGCTTGTAATTTCATACACGTGCTGCGCTGTTTGTTCAGCCAGCCCTTCGACCTGATTCAGATCTTGCCCCCACCATGTCTGTTTGCTGAGTACCTGCTCAGTCAATTGCTTCGCTCCGGCGAGAGTTCCGTCATAGGTACTCCACAGTTCGCCAAATGTGCTCAATACTTCCGCTTCGTCTGCCAATGCAATCGACTCGCCATTTCTGTCTCCCCGGTAGAATACGAGTAAGGACGCCAGCGAAAATACGATTTTGGCAGGCAACGCCTTGTGCTGTGCCACATACTGGAGCAAGGATGGCAAGTTCCGTGTCTTGAACTTGGACACCGAATTCAATGCGATGCTCATGACATAATGACTTACATAGGGATTACGGAACCGTTCAATCACATCGTCGGCATATACATTCAATTCCGCTGCTGGCGAGTCCAGTGTCGGAATAATTTCCTCTCGAATCAATGACTGGATATATTCGCCCATAACATCATGCTCGACCGCTTGCCCTACCGTATCCAGGCCATATAAATAAGCTACAGGTGTAAGCGCCGTATGGGCCCCATTCAAAATGCGCACCTTTCGTGTACGATATGGTGCCATATCATCGACAATCAGTACATTCAATCCGGCCAAATGAGCAGGTAATTCTTCTTTAAGCCACTGTGGCCCTTCAATAACCCATAAATGATACTGTTCTCCCACAACAACCAAATCGTCCTTGTAACCCAATTCCGCTTGGATTTCATGAATCCGGTCTTTGGGATAACCAGGTACAATCCGATCCACCAAACTGTTGCAGAACGTATTTGCTTCCTCTATCCATACAATAAACTCAGCCCCAAGCTCCCATTGGTTCGCATATTTCAGCACGATTTCCTTGAGAGCGTCTCCATTACGGTCGATGAGTTCGCACGGAATAATGACCAGTCCCTTGCTTTGATCGCCCTCAAAAAATTGAAAGCGCTTGTACAGAAAGGCGGTCAGCTTGCCTGGAAAGCTTTTTTGCGGGCGATCTTCCAATTGATCCTCAGGTGCATAAGCGATTCCTGCTTCCGTCGTGTTCGAAACAATAAAGCGCAGCTCTGGCTTTTGGGATAACGCTTCATACTCCAAAAATTCCGGACCGTAAGGATTAATTCCACGGGTGACACACTCCACAACGGTATGTTCCTTCATGGCCTGCCCATCCTTAATTCCTTCAAGGATAACCGTATAAAGACCATCCTGCACGTTAAGTTTCTCCACAAGACCTCCTGGCTGCGGTTGTACAATCACAACCCCTGTATTCCATTCTGCCAGCTTATTCATTTTGTCAAATTGCCAGTCTACAAAAGCACGCAGGAAGTTCCCTTCCCCGAATTGTAGTACCCTCTCGCGATGCGGTTCTGTAATGATAAAGCTTTTTCTGTTTAATTGGTCTAATTCATCTACTTGTTTCATCCGGAGTAGCCTCCCACTAGTACCATAATGATTTCACCGTTATTTTATCATAATGCACACGTTAACAAAATAGTTTTATCAATATTTTTAGTTTTAAAAAATAATAATGACAATAATATGAACACGTTAACATATACGTTTATATAAAAATCTGCAAGTATATTGTCCTTCATGTGTTGTTTCGCACCTGTTCCAAGGCGGTTAAGGCTAACTATTACCCTCTCCCGAGACCTTGTTCATATATACATTTCAGCAGAATAGACGCAAGAAAGCACGGGTAGGATAACACTACTTACTAGGCAGGAGGAGCATCTATGAAGACAATCGCGGATACTATTGTACAAGTTTTGGTCAATGCAGGGGTCAAGCGAATCTATGGCATCGTTGGAGATTCATTAAATAATATGGTTGATTCCATTCGCAGCAATGGTCAAATTGAATGGATTCATGTAAGGCACGAAGAAGTGGCTGCCTTTGCAGCCGGAGCAGATGCTGATCTTAGTGGCAGTATTGCCGTATGTGCCGGTAGTAGCGGCCCCGGAAATCTGCATCTGATTAACGGTTTATATGATTGTCACCGAAATCGGGTGCCTGTACTCGCTATTGCGGCTCATATTCCAAGTGATGAAATCGGAAGTGAATATTTTCAGGCTACGCACCCCGAGCATCTTTTTGGAGAATGCAGTCACTTTTGTGAGGTAATTACGTCACCGCGTCAAATTCCAAGAACAGTGACCATGGCTATTCAGGAGGCAGTTTCACGTTCAGGTGTTTCCGTCATTGTTCTTCCCGGTGATGTAGCAGCTTTGGAAGCGGAAAAGGTACCCACCCCTGAACATGTCTATCACCCCACAGCACCTGTCGTCCATCCGTCCGCTTCTGAAATTTCCCGGCTGGCCGAATATTTGAATAACGGTAAACGAATTACGCTGCTATGTGGCGCTGGATGTGCTCAATCTCACGACTTGCTTATGCAGCTGTGTGACAAGCTAAAATCTCCCATGGTATCCGCTCTGCGAGGCAAGGAATATCTGGAATATGACAACCCTTATTATGCTGGATTGACGGGACTGATCGGGTATTCTTCCGGGTACCATGCCTTGATGGATTGTGACGTTCTGCTCATGCTTGGAACAGACTTTCCTTATAGACAATTTTATCCTGAAGATGCGATTGTCCTACAGGTAGATATAGAGCCGTCCCATCTCGGCAGACGCACTCCGTTGACGTATGGTTTATGCGGAGATGTAAAAGCAACGTTGGAAATGCTGCTTCCTCATTTAACGTCAGAGCATGATTCCAAGCATTTGGAAAAAACCGTCTCTCATTATGCCAAGGTACGCCAGGAGCTGGACGATCTGGCGGTTGGTAAGCCAGGTCATATGCCGATCCATCCGCAATATCTCGCCAAAGTTATCAGTGATACCGCCGAGGAAAATGCTATTTTCACTTGTGATGTCGGTACTCCCACAGTATGGGCAGCGCGTTATTTACAAATGAACGGTCAGCGCCGACTTCTCGGTTCCTTCAATCATGGTACGATGGCAAATGCACTGCCGCAGGCAATCGGTGCGCAGGCCACTGAGCCTGACCGACAGGTGATTGCCCTCTCAGGCGATGGCGGACTTACGATGCTGATGGGCGACCTGCTCACCCTAAAACAGCATCAACTGCCTGTAAAAGTTATTGTTTTCAACAATGGCGCTCTTGGCTTTGTCGAGTTGGAAATGAAAGCAGCCGGATTTCTGGAAAACGGAACTGAACTGGTTAACCCTGATTTTGGTACTGTAGCGCAAGCCATGGGACTCAAGGGCATTCGGGTTGAAGATCCTACGATGTTGGAGGATGCCATTCAGCAAGCATTGGCTCATGACGGCCCTGTTGTGGTAGATGTGGTGGTGAACCGTCAGGAGCTGTCCATGCCACCTAAAATTAATCTTAAGCAAGCAGAAGGCTTTACACTGTGGATGATGAAAGCCGTGCTGAACGGACGCGGAGACGAGATTGTTGAACTGGCTAAAACCAATCTCTTTCGTTAAATACATGACGAAGCAGTGCTCATTTTAACAAAAAAGAGGCAGGAACAGTGCTTGAGCTTGAGCATTGTTCCTGCCTCTTTTACATAACAAAACTCAGCGTGGTCTGTCTGCCGTCGATTTCCGCTTCATGAGCCTGGTTTCCATAAATATAAGCTCGCCCTCATTGGACGGTGACTGAATTCGTTCCAGAATGCAAGCGGCTCCGCGCTCGCTAATCTGCTCAATCGGTCTTTTGACCGTCGTTAATGGTGGAGTCGTATACATCGAGAAACCAATATCGTCAAAACCAATGACAGAGATATCCTCTGGTACTTTCAAGCCGTTTTCAAATACCGCATTCATCGCACCAATAGCCATATCATCGTTAGAGCAAAACACCGCTGTCGGTGGTTCTTTCAAGGCAAGCAGCTGCTTCATTGCCAGACTTCCGCTTTCAGTATCATAGTGACCCTGCACGATATATTCGTGTCGGATTGGCTTACCACGATCAATTAATGCATTCATGAAACCCTCGCGGCGTTGCTGGGTCGATTTGAAGCCTTCTACCCCCTCGATGATCGCAATGCGTTCATGCCCGCTTTCAATGAGAAAGGAAACAGCTTCATAGGAGCCTTCCTTATCATTAGAAATCACATTTACAATCCCGGCCCCGGACACCTGCCGGTTCAGTACAACTAGCGGGATGCCTTGACCTAGTACATGATAAATAAAAGGGTTGTCCGCTTCGCTTTGGCTCATCAGAATGATGCCATCAAAACGCTTGCGATGAATAGCAGAAAAATCAGCGTAATCGTCAATTCCTCGCACAAACAGATTGTAATCCACCCCGATGACGTTATTAACTCCACGGATGGTATCCGCAAAAAAGCTGGAGCTGGTGCCTTCAGAAATACTGGTGAAAAACAGGCCGATCGTATGCGAGCGCTGGAGAACCAGGCTTTTAGCATTGTAATTTGGAATGTAATTGAGTTGCTCTGCCAACTCCATAATTTTGCGTTTCGTATCTTCTTTAATCAGCGGGCTGTTATTGAGCGCCCGGGAGACGGTTGTATGGGAAACATTAGCCAGTTTGGCAATGTCTTTAATAGTAGCTGCCATATACGTATCCTTTCCTTAGTGAGGCTCTAAAAAAATTATATACCCACCATACCACAGGAGCCGCCCGGAAAAGAAGACTTTCACAAATTATACGCGGTTGTCCGCATGTCGACGCTGTAATTCTTGAACCATTTCTGCATGTCTGCTGTCCGTCAGCTTGTACATTTTACCGATTACCAGCATGGCCAAAGCCAAGGCAACAGCCGGATAAAGACAAAGCAAGGCTTTGATTCCAAGCAGCGTTCCAGAGGATTGAACCACATTCGGTACATACCCGACAAGCGCCAGTCCAATACCCGATAGAAAGCCAGACAAGGATTGAGCCAATTTACGTGAAAAGTTAAATAAGGAGTAGGTAATCCCTTCCTTGCGCTCCCCGGATGACCATTCGCCGTAATCAATAATATCGGACACAAATGCCCAGGTAACCCCGTTGGGAATACTAATACCAATGAACGAAATACTCGCCAGAATTGTGAAAATATATACGTTGGAAGGCATCAAAAAATTAATGGAATCGGCTATGACGCTAACCAGCATTCCCAAGATGGCTGTTTTTCGTTTACCAAAGCGCCGCACCAGTTTGGGCAGGAACAATACACCCAGCAGTGACGAACCGATAATAATAAAATTCATATACGCCATTAATTCTACATGCCCCAAATTATATTCGGCAAAATAGATCAACAGTGCGGACTTGATATTGTAAGCGGAAATGGTGAAAATCGTCATTAAAACGAGTACCAGCAAGGGTTTATTATTCGTAAAGGTATGCACAATCACGCCTAAAGATAGCTTCTCTTTTGGCCCGGACTGGCTAATAATACGTTCTTTCGTTCCACGGTAACATATGATGAAAGCGATCACACCAATGAATGACATAATTCCCATGACCACCGGATAGCCGACATGATGGTTAGGAAACAATAAAATAAGCGGCATGACCACGACACTGGTTACGAATAATGCGCCTAGTGATCCTGCCTGACGGAAAGATGACAACGAAGCACGTTGCTGAGTATCCTGCGTAATGGCAGCACCCAGCGAGCCGTATGGAATATTAACAATAGAGTAGCCGATCCCCCAGATCATATAGGACGCGTAGGCGTAAATGAGTTTGCCTGTGGGTGAAATATTCGGCGAAATAAAGGTAAGAATCGTAAGAATTGCAAGGATAACGCTTCCAACGATAAGAAAAGGTCTAAATTTTCCACGTGTACCGATATGTTTGCGATAATCAACAAAGGACCCGACAATAGGATCACAGACGGCGGCAAACAGCTTGCTGACCAAGAAAATGCCTGCGGCGGCTCCAGCAGAGACCCCTGCTACATCCGTAAAAAATTTCAGCAAATACAGCTGCCCCAAATCAAACATGAATCCGTTTCCAAAGTCACCCATACCATACGAAATCTTTTCTTTCAGGCTAATATGCTCACCTGTCTTGTTGTCAGTTTGGACGCTCTCCTGCACGATAGGCACTCCCATACCTACACACTCCTCTATACTTGTAATTATTTTCACATATTCATTGATATCTACTTTGTTTTTCAATGGCTCTTGCCGGGAGTTTGGTACAAGCTCCTAGCAAGAGCTCCTTTTCTCTGAAGTTAGTGAGTTCTCACTTTAGAGAGTAGCATCACTTACTATGAACAACCGTTGGGAAGTTAAAATATTGCTCGGCGTTATTGTAGCAAATATTTTGTACCATGGCTCCGAGCAGTTCCAGATCCTCAGGGGCCTTGCCTTCCTGAACCCACGTTCCGATTAAATCGCAAAGGATACGTCGGAAATATTCATGACGTGTGTAGGATAGAAAGCTGCGGGAATCCGTCAGCATGCCAATAAAGCGGGACAGCACTCCGTAATTAGCCAGCAGCTTCATCTGCTCCTGCATGCCTTCGATATGGTCGTTAAACCACCATGCGGTACCAAACTGGATTTTCCCTACTGTACCGCCGGATTGGAAACTGCCTGCGAGACTTGCCAATACTGGATAGTCAACCGAATTAAGCGAATACAAAATGGTTCTCGGCAATCCTCCTGCCAGTTCCTGTGCGTCCAGCAATGCTGCCAGTGGACGAGCGAGGGAGCCATCATTTACAGCATCATAGCCTGTATCCGGTCCCAATCGACGGAACATCGCAGTGTTGTTGTTACGCAGCGCATGAATATGGTACTGCATCGCCCAGCCGTGTTCTGCATACTGTTTGCCAAGGAAGACCAGAACGTACGACTTATATTTCGCCTCTTCCAAAGGAGTCACATGGCCTTCCTCCAGCGCCTTGCTAAATATGGCTGCTGCTTCCTCCGGTGTTGTTTCTTCAAAAACTACAGTATCCAGCGCATGATCAGATACCCGACCTCCGGCAGCATGAAAATGGCGCACCCGGCTTGCCAGCGCATTCAAAAATCCTTCAAACCCGGAAACATCCAATCCGCTGACTTCACCCAATCGAGCCACCCATGGCTGGAAGGTTTCACGATTAATTTCCAAAGCTTTGTCGGGGCGGAAACTTGGCAACACAGCTACTGGGAAATCGGTCAGCTTGCTAATTTGTTTGTGGTATTCGAGATGGTCGGTCGGATCATCCGTGGTGCACACCACAGTTACCTTTGAGTTCACAATCAATTCACGTGCCCCATAGCCCGGTCCTTGCAGCTTTTGGTTTACCTTTTCCCAGATCACAGGTGCGTTCTGTTCATTCAGCAACTCATAGACACCAAAAAAGCGTTGAAGCTCCAAATGCGTCCAATGGTACAGCGGGTTACCGATCAATGTAGGAACAGTTTTGGCCCAAGCCAGAAACTTGTCATAATCCTCACCATCACCCGTGATCAATCGCTCCTCGACCCCATTGGCCCGCATAAGTCTCCACTTGTAATGATCACCGTACAACCAAGCTTCCGTAATATTCTTGAATTTTTTATTTTCATAAATTTCTTGTGGACTTAAATGACAATGATAGTCAATAATCGGCATATCCTTGGCATACTGATGATACAAGGTTTCAGCCGTTGGATTGCTCAACAAAAAGTTTTCGTCTAAAAACGTTTTGGTCATTACTTTCTCATCCCTTCTATAATCATGTTTCTTAGCTATTTGTTAACGTTAACAAAAATGCTCGAGACACTACTTTCCTTTTAACAATTACATTGTCCATAGCAGTAAGAAATCCATATGATTTGTACAGGGCAATACAGCTATAATATGATACCTGTACATCATGTCATACTGGTTTACTTCACCTTAAATTTAATGTTTACGTTAACAACAATTACATTGTAACCGCTATCCTTTGTAGAGGAAAGTGATTTTTATCATGTGAGCGGATAAAAATGATCTCCCCCCCTTTGGGGAGATCTGTTCTTAACCCTTCTCGATAACCGAAACCACAAGAAAATTCCACAAATTTTAATTTCCGCGATAAATCAAACTTTGAAAACGTTTTATATGATTTTCTTCTTTTTTCTGAAAATTTCTTTCTTGAAAATACCAGTTATTGTATTATAATTGCAATATACATCCATTGATTTACATTGAAAGTATTTCATTAATTTATTTCACAGACGAAGAAGAAGAGGTGGTAGCATTGAGTACAAAAGTGCAAGCTGTTGAAACTAAAACTATATCCGATACAAAAGGAGCCGACCTTGTTGTCGATTGCTTGATCAAGCAAGGGGTTACCCATATTTTTGGCATTCCAGGTGCCAAAATTGATTCTGTTTTTGATGTTCTTCAAGATCGGGGGCCCGAATTGATCGTATGTCGTCATGAACAAAATGCCGCCTTTATGGCAGCGGCGGTCGGTCGATTAACCGGTAAACCGGGCGTATGCATTGTTACCTCAGGTCCAGGCGCGTCTAACTTGGCGACAGGACTTGTCACCGCGAATGCAGAAAGTGATCCTGTCGTCGCCATTGCGGGTGCAGTCCCAAGATCCGAACGCTTGAAACGCACACATCAATCTATGGATAATGCCGGACTATTCGAACCCATCACCAAGTACAGTGTTGAAGTAGAACACCCCGATAATGTACCCGAAGCAATTGCTAATGCATTTCGGATTGCGACCTCAGCCCAGCCTGGAGCCACATTTGTCAGCCTGCCGCAGGACGTGTTGACTTCGTCATCCGAAGTAACAGCCATTGAGAAGGTTTCCCTTCCCCAACTTGGAACCGCTCCTGCCGCGCTCATCAAACAAGTCGCAGACCAAATCAGAAAAGCTAAGCTGCCCGTACTTCTTCTCGGTATGAAAGCCAGCACGCCTGAAGCCACCGCAGCTATCCGTGCTCTTATTCGAGATACAGATCTGCCTGTTGTCGAAACCTTCCAGGCCGCTGGAGCCATCTCCCGTGAACTGGAAGACCACTATTTTGGAAGAGTGGGGCTGTTCCAAAATCAACCGGGTGATATGCTTCTTGGAGCCGCAGATTTGGTACTGACGATTGGCTATGATCCTATCGAATACGACCCAAAAAACTGGAACATTCCGGCAAACCGTACACTCATTCATCTGGATGACCATCAAGCCGATATTGATCATGATTATCAACCAGACTACGAATTAATCGGGAACATAGGCCTGATTGTGAGTGGACTCGCAGAAGAGTTACCTACCTTAAAGCTACCTAAATCCTCCTGCGACCAATTGAATCGTCTACGCCATGATCTGAACGAGCAAGCAGCTGTTCCAGCCCACAAGCATGATTTTCTGATTCATCCATTGCAATTTATTCGCACACTTCGCAGCCTGATTGATGATAACGTCACAGTCACCTGTGATGTCGGTTCACACTACATTTGGATGGCACGTTATTTCCGTTCGTATGAACCGCGGCGCCTGCTGTTCAGCAACGGAATGCAGACATTGGGCGTAGCACTGCCTTGGGGGATTGCTGCTACACTCGTCAACCCTGGTCAAAAAGTCGTTTCTATTTCTGGAGACGGAGGTTTCCTTTTTTCATCCATGGAGCTGGAAACCGCTGTACGCCTTAACTCTCCGCTTGTGCATATCGTATGGAGAGATGGTACCTATGACATGGTTGCCTTTCAACAGCAGATTAAATACGGCAGAACGTCTGGCGTAAAATTTGGAGATGTCGATGTTGTCAAATATGCAGAAAGTTTTGGGGCTACCGGATTACGCGTGCACTCTCCTGAAGAACTGGAAAGCGTATTGCAGCAGGCACTTCTTACGGATGGTCCTGTGGTCGTTGATATCCCGATTGACTATCAGGATAATGTCCAATTGGGACGCAAGCTGCTGCCAAACCAATTAAACTAGTCTTGACTACGGATCACTCGTGGCGGCTTTATGACAATTAGGAAGTTTGAGGTTTTTTTAATGATTTTTTTGAGTTATTTATGTTATTTACTGAAATTTTACGTTTATTATTGAAAAAGAACAAAAATAAATGCATACAATTATAATAAGGAAGTGTATTGCCATGACCGTTGCAGAACTGGAAACCAAGCAAGAAACTGATCATGATATTTACCAAACGTCCACCATGCTTGCTTTATTAGATGGTCTTTATGACGGAGTTGTTGCCTTTGAGGAGCTGCAAAAGCACGGGGATTTTGGACTCGGTACCTTTGATCAACTGAATGGCGAGATGATCGCGTTCGATGGTGAATTTTATCACTTGCTTCCAGACGGTACGGCCCATCGCGTAAAACCGGAAGAAACCACTCCGTTTTCCACCGTCACCTTTTTCCGCGAAGATTTCACATATACTGTTGATCATCCCATGCACCGTGAAGAGCTGGAAGCTCTGCTGCTAAAGCTGTTTCCAAGCCGGAATCTGTTCTATGCATTCCGTATGGATGGCACTTTTCGTGAAGTAAAGACACGTACCGTGCCTCATCAAGTGAAGCCTTACAAACCTTTTATCGAAGCAACCAAGTCACAGCCTACCTTTACTTTTAATGACGCTTCCGGCGTGATCACAGGCTTTTGGACACCTGCTTATGCCCAAGGGATTGGAGTAGCCGGATTTCATCTCCATTTTATCAATGATGAACGCACTGGAGGCGGGCATGTTTTTGATTTTGTTGTCGACAAGTGCACAATTCGCATTTGCCAAAAATCCAATCTACATCTTGTGCTACCCGATACACCGGATTACTTGACCGCCAACCTGTCCAGAGAAAACCTGGAGAAAGAAATCGCTGTTACTGAGGGTGCGCAATAATTGCAGCATAGCTCATCCAGATACGGTCCTATAGCTAGACAATAAATAAGCAAACGATCACAGTCAGATAAAGAGGCTCCATGCTCTCTGACTGTGATCTTTTTATGTAGGAAACGCATATACACAATGCACTTTATGCCCTTGCTCCGGCCTACTTATTCCTCGATCTGGTCCAACTTATCAGCATAATATTGAATTGCACGGGAGTACTCCTGTATGGATATGTCAGCAGTCGTTTCAGCTAACTCCATGAGCAGCCCCTCCATGGCCTTCCCGTATTCTCCCAGATTATATAACACCATAGCGTAAAATACCCGAAACGGTCTGTAGTCCGAAAATTCGTTTATCCCGGTTTCCAGCCACGCTTTGGCTTTGTGGTATTCTCCCAGTACACGATATGTACTGCTTAATCCCAGGATGGCTCCTCTCCTGGATTCTGCGGATAGTGCCATACCTAGACTTTTTTCATAAAAGGGAACCGCCTCCCTCTCTAAGCCCAATGAGTCATGCGTCCAGGCTGTCTGATACCATAGCTCCGCATCTTTAGGCTCCTGCTCCAGCGCCTCTAATAGAAGCTTACGCGCTTCCTTGGCCTGTCCTGTATGTCTTAGCTGGCTGGCTTTTTCAATCATATGATCCATGCTATTTCCCCACTTTTTATTCTATACTATTTCCTTAAAATACATGTTACCCGACATATGAATGCGATGTAAATGGAGGTGTGCCAAATATATGAAGCGCACAAAAAGACTCTCCGCTTAGGAGAGTCGCTATAATCCGTGGTTACGACTTATTTAACCTTCAACGATTCTGTACTCAATATTCCCGCTACGCGTTGCGTGTCGAAAATACGGGAAAGCTCCTCCACTGCTGTCAAGTACAGCAGTCCGTTGCCCTCCAGCTTAGGAGAATTGCCGAGTGGAATCGTGCGTTTGATGAGTTGGGCGTATAATTCCGGTTCGGTGAGTTCACGCTCAAAGCTTGCATTTGCCAGCTGTTTAATCAACGCCAATGCACCTGCTACGTGCGGAGTAGCCATCGAAGTTCCGCTAAAGGTCGCATATTTTCCGCCCGGAACGGTGGACAAAATATCTTCTCCTGGTGCAACCAAATCCACCTCATTATTAGAATTACTGAATTCTGAGGCATGTCTGTCAAAGTTGATAGCACCTACGCTGATTACTTCATTGTAGCAGCCGGGGTAGCCGAGCTCGTCCGTTCTATCGTCACCGTCTCCTTCATTTCCAGCTGCACAGATGACCAGGATTTGGCTGGCTACAGCCTTTTTTACTGCTTCATGAAGTTCAGGCACATCCTCAGGGCCGCCAAGCGACATCGAGATGATGTCTGCCTGTTGCTCAATCGCATAATAGATACCTTGGACAATCCAGTCATATTGACCGGAACCCTGCTTGTTTAGCACTTTGATGATGAGCAAATCCGCCTCCGGGGCGACACCTACGACACCATCCTCATTTTCCGCTGCCGCAATGGTTCCTGCCACATGTGTACCGTGACCGTTGTAATCCTTGAAAATTTCCGGATCACCTTCATCATCATCCGTGAAATTGCGGCCACCAATAATGCGCGCCTTCAGATCCGGATGGTCCGAATCACAGCCCGTGTCCAGCACCGCTACCTTTACTCCTCGGCCTCGAGTCTGGTTCCATACCGCAGGAGCCTGGATCAGCTCCACTCCTCGCGGTATTTCATTCACTTGTTGCTCCTGCTTGATCACTTGGTAAGGAATGATATGCACTTTACGTTCCATCTTATTCCCTCCTTCATGGATTCAATCGGAAACCATCCGTCTTTGAAACTTTGAAAACCTCTACTGTGTTCGAGGTTACTATATTCTAGCAATTTTTGAAAAGTTTGAACATCCCAATTTTCTTATTTTTGCAAAAAAATACAGACATCAACCAATTCAATTGGAAAATGTCTGCTCTAGTAACTCTATGAGCTTTATGCTGATTCCGCTTGTAACTCAGCCTTTGATAACAGCGATTTGTGTTGCCATTTCCGGCCTTTCCAGCGTAAATAGTGAAAAATACCTCGTACCCATTCATCGCATGCATGTGCAATCCACACACCCAGCACACCATATCCCATATGAATGCCTAGCACATATGCTAACGGGATTTTAATCCCCCACATTGAAATGATGGCCATCATTAACGGGAACTGAACATCTCCTGCTGCTCGCAAGGAGTTAATGACCACGTGGTTAAACACACGGCCCGGCTCCAGCAATATACAGAACAACAAAATCGCTGCCCCTAATTGAATGATCGCTGGCTCATCCGTAAAGATTGCCATCACTTCATATCGGAAAAAGGATACAGCCACGATCACAGCAATCGTAATGACTAGTGACCATTTCAGGCTACGTAAAAGTTGATGATATGCTTTTTCCTTGTCTCCAGCTCCAATCAGGCGAGCCACAATAATTTCGGTTCCCTCGCCGACGGCCATTCCAAATACCATAAAAAAATACACAATCGTATTCGTATAGAAATGAGTTGCAATCGCTGTTGTACCCATAAAGCTGACAAATCGGGTCACCATCATTTGACTAAGCTGATAAGAAAGCCATTCCAGCCCGGCAGGAATACCAATTTTGAGGATCGCCACCAGCTTGCTCCATTGAAGCTGTACATAATATTGGATACGAATGGGCGCACTTACACGTTTGTACAGCAGGATAAAAATCCACACACATGCTACGACACGGCTAATAACCGTTGAAATCGCTGCTCCCGCCACTCCCATTTGCGGCAGACCAAACCAGCCGTATATGAGCAATGCATTCCCCACAACATGCAATATATTCATGCCGATGCCTACGATCATCGTATCTTTGGTAAAACCATGCGAGCGAATGACCGGCCCTGCGGTTAGCATAAGGGCTTCCAGAAACAGCGAACCCCCTGCCAGCATCATATAGATTTCTGCATTTTCCTTGATTGTCGGAGTAATATGGTAGAAGGATAATAAAAAATCCCGGCTTACGATAAACATCAAACTTAGCGCCAGGCCAAATACCAGATTAAAGGTTAGTGCCGATGCGGTAACACGGCTTGCGTCCACATGCTTTTGCGCACCCAATAACTGAGCAATGATCACGCCTACTCCAAGACCAAGCAGATTGAAGAGTATAATCGTAAATTCAATCAACTGTCTGGATACACCGACAGCCGAGACAACCTCATCTGAAACATGGCTCAGCATGAACGTATCCACGCTACCCATTAAAATATGAAACAGCATTTCTATGAAGATCGGCCAAGTAATTGCGAAAACCGTCATCGTTTTGACGGCCTGCGCTTGCTTGGAGCCACTTTCCTGCGACAATGACATACTTCTGTATTCCTCCGCTCCCGTATGTAAAATCAAAATTTGCTCATCATTTTTTGATAACGCTTACTCATTCATAAAAAGTCATATGTTTTTTAGCATTTTTATAATATTCCAAGCGATCCTGCAATTGTCCTGTGTGGAATTCGAACTTATGTCCATCTGGATCTGTAAAATAGACTGATCTTTTATCCTGTTCATTCCGCTCCCGTCTAGGCAAAATGGTGACATTAAGTGTTCTCAACTTATTAAGCATACTTTCAAAATCCGCTTCCGCTACCGAAAATGCAATATGCGTGTAGGAATGATGAATTTCATTTCTCGGAATATCCTCTTCCACATTGAGAGCCAACCACATTCCTAGACAATCCAGATAAGCCAGCTTACGTCCTTTAACGAGTAGTTTTCCATCTAGTACATTCTGATAGAATTGTATAGACTTCTCCAAATTAGACACTGAAAAGCAAATGTGATTCCATCCTTGTATATTCATGCTTTCTATTCCTTTCAGCGAACCCTGTTCAGCCAGTAGTTCCACGCTTCTGTATATTGGCCTAAATCTCCCGGATGATGGCGAATGCAGGTAGCTATCCGAAAGTATAATCCCTGTAACACTTCCCTGTTCAGCTCATATTCCCCTGTCATCTCTGGCCTAAGCGTCTCTACCGCTGGCAAAATGGTATCGATGGTCAGCCTATCCGGTGAAGAACAAAAGGCGTATATCAAATCATACAGAGGCTCTCCCACTACTGGATCAGGATCAATAATACCTGTCAATGTACCATTTTCGGTAAACACAAAATTATGTACTCCGAAATCGCCATGAAGCAAATATTTAAGATTCCGTTGCGGCGATCCGGCCACAAGAATATGGACGAACCGATGATTCTCTGGGGGTAAAACGTCTTGTATAATCTTTTCGGATTCTTTTGTTCTGTGAAGAAGAAAATCTCTCCATTCCACAAACGGATGATCCGAATAACCATACTCGCGTTCTTCTCCAAGGGATTTGTAGTGTGCAATGACTTCTGTCGCCAGACTGAGCAGCAAATCACCCTTATTTCCTTCACTATATTGCCTAGTGAATCCTGGCTTGAACGCATATACCAAATAACGATGTAGGGAATCTACATAAATCACTCGAGATAGCTTCTCAATCTGTGCATAGGTAAGTAAAAATTCTGCCTCGGCTTTTACAATCGCGGGATCATTTTGTTTAATTACATATCGTGGTCTGGTACCGTCCATAACAACAACCACTTCACTCGAAGTTCCGCCAGTCAGCGGTTTGAGATTTTGCATATGGCTTTCAAGCACGCCTGCTTCATAAAGCTCATTCAGGATGAATTGAATGTCCATGTAAAACCTCCCTATGCATCTGATCCATAAATAATGCGGCTGGCGCTTCAGATTGCTGATCTAGCCCACCTGTTCGCCAGCCGTTCTTTCCCTAAAAATAGATTTTTTCATGCTCCGCATAGATTTCAAGCGCCCGCTCCATCTTATGGACATAGGTCTCATCCTGACTGGTGCATAGAAAAGTGACGTGTCCCTCCTGCGGTTGACCCACTTTTACCGGTGATGCCAGCAAATTACGCTCGGACAGCACCTGTTTCAAGCGTTTGACCGTTCCGTGGCTCCCATCAATGAGCTGAATATGAGAAGGCAGCAGTTCTCTCAAAATTTCCTTATAGAATGGATAATGTGTACATCCCAATACGACCGTACCATAAATATCTAGGTTAAACGAAGACAGCTTATGGTTAAAATAATTGAACAATTCTGTTCGGTCAAAATTCAACTGTTCGCAATATTGTACTAGCTCCGGCAAAGGCAGTGAGTCCACACTTCCATGATCGTCAACTCTGGATACCAGTGCTGCATAACCAGATTGTTTTAAAGTCAACGGTGTCGCCAGCACCAGAACTCTTTTACCATTGGCACGGTTCATCTCGACCGCTGGTTTCACTGCTGGTTCCATTCCGATAATCGGAAATTTATATTCCTTCCTTAGCTCTGCCACCGCGATACTTGTAGCCGTATTGCAGGCAATCACCAATGCCTTAATATCCTCTTTTAGAATCGTTTGTACCGAAGCCTTGACATAACCAAGCACCTCTTGGGGTGTTTTCGTTCCGTAAGGAACATGAAGCGTATCCGCCATGTAAACAAAATTTTCGTTTGGCAAACGTCTTAGCGCCTCAGACAATACTGTAATTCCACCCAATCCCGAATCAAAAAAACCTATCTTCAAGCTACTCACCTTTTTTCGTTCAACTATGGTGTTATATCTTGCTGGCACCATGTTCATTTCCTTCTTCGCCTATCTAAGCATTCTCTTCATTAGACTTTACATTTAAATTTTACCGCAAAAATGATATTTTGCAAAAGAAACACGCAAATTTTACAGTGTAAAAAATAAAGTAGCTGTCCAAAGTAAATTTAATATAGAAGTGTTGACAGATATTATCTTTATATTGTAATATTACGTGGTAACTTACTAACTAAACTTACCTATTCAACTTACTTAGGGGGAAATAAAATCATGTCTAAAGTATTATTTGTCAAAGCTAATGATCGTACAGCTGAAGAATCCGCAACAGTTAAATTGTATAACGCATTCGTGGAAAGCTACAAGTCTTCTCACCCATCTGATGAAATCACTGAACTGGACCTGTTCTCCGTCGAACTTCCTTATCTGAACGCTAACATGATCAACGGTACGTTCAAATCCGCAAGAGGCATGGAGCTGAATACAGAAGAAGCTCGCCTGGCAAACATCGCTAATGGTTACCTGGATCAATTCTTGGCAGCAGACAAAGTCGTATTTGCTTTCCCACTCTGGAATATGACTATTCCAGCTGTACTGCACACATACATTGACTACCTGAACCAAGCTGGTAAAACATTCAAATACACTGCTGAAGGTCCTGTAGGTCTTGTAACTGACACTAAAGTAGCCCTGTTGAATGCAAGAGGCGGCGTTTATTCCGAAGGGCCTGCTGCTGCTGCTGAAATGTCTTTGAACTTCATGAGTAACATCTTAACCTTCTTCGGCGTAAAAGACATCGTGAAGGTTGTACTGGAAGGACATAACCAAGCTCCTGACCAAGCACAAGAGATCGTTGCTTCTGCCGTACAACGTGCAGTAGACGCAGCAAAATCGTTCTAATTATATATATGAAGAGAAGAGGATATCCGCACCCTTTATGGGATGGATATCCTCTTTTTTTGTTACAAAATATAAAAAACCGTACTTCCCTGATCTGTGATCAAGTAAGAAGTACGTGTCTGTATAAGCTTATTGTTTAAGGAATGAACTGCTGCACGATTTTTACAACCTTACCGTCACGAAGCGTAACATGGTATGGAAATTGGCTGAGGTCCAGAACATCCTTTTTGGCAAAATCCTTCTCAAATTGTGCCAAAGGAATGGATTCGTTCCATTGCACGTCTGTATCTTCTATATTCCCTGTGTGATCATAAATCTGCACCTCTACCGAAGCATCTGGTGCAACCTGATACACGTCATTTTGCACGGAATTGTTTACGATGTAGTAGCCATCCGGCGCTCCGTCCAATCCTGTATTTCCTTCATGCTCCACAAATGCTTTGTCTGCTGCTGCGCCTTCGTACCATTCAATCGGATCTGCTGACAAATAAATTTGTCCATCGCGAATGTCCATTTCGTTTATATATACGGTCTCCTGATTTTCAGCATCTGCAACAGGTGTGTAGCCTTGTGCTGTTGCCCCTGCCGTCGTAATCAGCATCATCATCAAAGTTAATACGGTCCATTTCGAAGCTAATTTCATCATGTCTGATCTCTCCTTGCCGTTTGGGTATGTACACGGTGTCTGTAAGCTTCATTACCCTTGTGTACCTATCATAAACTTTGAACGGTTAAAAAGTGTATCAGATACATAAAAAATAAGTTACGATTTTTTAAGACTTGGTCTTAAAACTTGATGACATGTCCTATTTACCTTTGTTATTTTAGTAATCCCACCTGACGTGCCTGTTCCTCAGTGAGAATAAACTCTTCATTTTGCCATACCTCATCCTCTTTGGTTACAGCAAACATCCCCATAATCTCTGTCCAGATTCCTTTGTCGGCGGCTTCCTTTTGTGTAATGATTATTTTCATTTGAATCCCTCTCTCTTTTTAGAATACGTGCAATGTGTGTAGCCCACTGCGCAAATAGATGGTTTCTCCGATCGCTGCTCCAAACCCATCTGTCCGCTTCGTACTCAGCTTATCCTTGTCATCCTCATTTTTCATAAGTTTGTCTCAAAACAACAACCATCTAGCAAACTAGTACCGATGCTCAGCTAAAATGTAAATTTTTATAAAAATACCCAACTTCTATATGGAGTCACAGTGCCTGTCCTAAATTTACAAATGGGATAACTGTTCTGCTTATAACATATGTACCCTTTTCTTACCGAAATTATTCGTATCTTATTTGTGATCTTAAAACTTCAGAATAATTTTGTAAGCAATGACCTTTCTTAGAAGTGACTAAGCGCTAAAATAAAAACGGCTGTAGGTTATCCTACGAGCCGTTTCTACTAATAAATTTTTATGCCTAGTTAATTCACCGAAACCATCAACATATGCAAATTCATTTTTTCTGTATAAACAAGTGGTTGCCAAAAGAAATAAAGCAGCGGAGAGGACGGTATTGTCTGAAGAAGCGGAGCGTTCGCCTTTGCCCCGGATTTATACCCTTGAACATACAACCAAGAAATCCGGGGCAACAGCGACCGGAAGAATAATCCGTTCTCGTAGTGAACACAAGCCGCATACCGTCACTTTAGCACTCCGCATGATATAGAAGTTGCCCTATTTTGACACGGAAAAGTAAAAAGGCTGCACGCATACTGGTTTGGACACAGTTACTTGTTGTCCAGTGTAGGTCAAGCGACCGCTTGCTTTGTCCACTTTGAAGGTAACAATATTGTTGGTGTCGCGGTTAGCCACGAGCATATAGTCACCATTAGGTGTCAAAGCAAAATGACGCGGATGCTCGCCTTCGGCAGATACATGCTCAACCAAGCTCAACTTGCCAGTGGCTCCATCTACAGCGTACACCACGATGCTATCATGTCCACGGTTGGAACCGTACAGATAAGCGCCATCCTGTGAAATCGCAATTTCTGCAGTTGTGTTTTCGCCAGTAAAGTCAGACGGCAATGTCGGTACGCTCTCAAGCTCAGTAAGCTTGCCAGCTTCTGCATCATATGCGAAAGAAGTAATGGAAGAATCCACTTCATTAATAACAAAAGCAAATTTACCGTTCGGGTGGAACGTCAAGTGACGTGGGCCTGCACCTGCATGGGTTTTCGTTTCACCGTGCAGCACCAGTTGCCCTTTGCTGTCATCAATGGTATAAATACGGATCAGATCCAGTCCAAGATCTTGTACGAACAGGAAGCGGCCGTCCGGGCTAAAGAAACTGGAATGTGGATGTGGACGATCCTGACGCTCAGGATGCGCTCCTTTGCCCTCGTGCTGTTTTACATCCAGCAATTCACCGATACGCCCGTCCTCAGTCAGAGATATCAGTCCTACCATACCTCCGTGGTAGCTGACTACAATCAGGTAACGATCGGATGGATCACGTTGAATGTGGCATGTTGTGGAGCCTACGTTTTCCGCGCGATTCAGCAAAGTAAATGTGCCTTTAACCGGGTCAATTTCAAAAGCAGAGGCTTCGCCTACCTTCGCTCCTGCAGCGGAAGTCGTCTCGCCAATGGAATACAGCTTCCGATTTTTAACGTCTACATTTAGAAATGTAGGATTTTTCAAGCCGGAGAACTCATCCTGTAGTGTCAGGGCTCCTGTCTGTTCATTAAAAGTATACGAATAAACTCCGTTACCTTCCAATTCGGCGTAAGAGCCTGCGAATACGAGCAATTTTTGTTGTGCTGTCATGGTTGTGTCCTCCTTGGATTAAAAAAATGACGGGCAATTGGAATGATTGCTCCTGTTACAGATACTACTTTAAGAGGCGCGCTTCACCACAGGTTCTGTAGACAATGCTACATTTCCTGCTACGGCACGCGAGATCATGCATGAGGTTTCAGCCTGCTCTGCAAGGCGCAATGCTTGTTCGATTTGCGATTCTGTTGCATCGACGGACAATAGAACTCGCGGACGATGCACGATTCGGCGATATGTAAAAATGTTGTTCGTTACATCGACAATCCCTTCGGATTCCAGTGCCAATGATACCACCGGGAGACTGGCACGCTCCATCATCGCCGCCAAAGTAATCAGATAGCAGGTAGCAGCGGCACCGAGCAGCATTTCATCGGGATTGGTGCCCACACCAGGGCCTCCCATTTCAGCCGGAATTGAAATCGCAGTCCGCAACTGTCCGGCCTCAATACGCCCATCGCTATTGCGTCCCCCGTTCCAGTCTGCCTTGAGCAGAAAGGTATGCTCCATTTCAGGTCACTCCTCTCTCTTGTATTATGAATCTTTACACAGGTGAATGTAAAGGTTAGTCAATCTCCTGATTTTTAGTTTCGGTACCCAGCAACCATACAGCAGCTGCTCCGATCAGGATCGCTACGAAAAAAATCGCAAAGATAGATGGTAACGCTATGCCTTGTCCTACGAGTATACCTACCACAAAAGGCCCGATCACACCGCCAATACGACCAAATGCAGCTGCCATACCCACACCGGTAGAACGAGCAGACGTTGGGTACAGCTCCGGGGTATAAGCATACATGGCTCCCCATGCACCGAGATTAAAGAAGGACAAGCAGATACCAGCAGCCAACAACATCCCTGCCGTTTCCGATGTTCCAAACCAAATAGCGGACACTGCCGTGAGCAACAAGTAGATGATCAGTACAAATTTGCGACCCAGCTTTTCAATCAGATAGGCAGCGGTAAAATAACCTGGTAATTGTGCAAGTGTCATGATTAGGACATACTCAAAGCTTTTAACCAGTTCAAATCCCTTCATAAACATCATGCTTGGCAACCACAGGAACATGCCATAATATGAAAATACAACTGTAAACCATAAAATCCACAGCATTAGCGTAGACTTGCGATGGGGTCCCGACCAAATCGAAGCCAATCGTGCACGCAGCGGAAGTTTGACGCTTTGCTGCTTATAACGCGGTGAATCATCAATAGCTCTGCGCAGATAAAGAGCGTACAGCGCAGGTACTGCGCCGAGAATAAATGCCATTTGCCAACCGTATTTCGGAATAACAAAATAAGCAATAAGAGCCGAAAGAATCCAGCCTGCCGCCCAAAAGCTTTCCAGCAGCACAACTGCTCTTCCTCGTTCTTTTACAGGCACTGATTCTGACACCAGCGTCGAAGCAACAGGCAATTCCCCGCCCAAGCCTGCACCAGCAATAAAACGCAGCACCAGCAGCATTCCGAGACCTGTCGCCAAAGCTGACAAGCCACTGGCTACGGAAAAAATCAGCAGGGTCCACACTAAAATAGCGCGTCTACCGTAACGATCTGCCAAAATCCCTGCCAAGGCGGCTCCAAACACCATTCCTATTGAATTCATCGCAGTCAGCAGACCAATCTGCTCTGATCCGAGATGCCACTCCTTAGCCAAAGCTGCCACTATAAATGAAAGCAGTCCCACATCCATAGCATCAAACAGCCAGCTAAGGCCTGCGCTAAATAGCAATTTTCTTTTTTTAGCTGGGGGTAATGAAGTTAATTCACTCATGATTCGCTCTCCCTTAAAAATGCATCGTATGTAGACGTATATTCAGGTGTCTTGTCACCTGTGCCCAGCATCTATTGTACCGCAAGCTTCCTGAATCTGCGAGCTTTTTAATGCAAAAAAAACGGAAGATTGCCTACGGCAATTCCCCCGCCTTCTGGAACCTGTCAGTTACCGGTTTTGGACCAGACCGATGATCGTCACCATGAGCACCAGCAGCTGGATGAGTGTATCGTTACTCATTCCAATCGCCTCCATCCCATATGAGATACTCCTTCGGCCGTTTCCCCTCTCCCCGGATTATGACGCTTGTTCCCCAATACATACCTATGCAGGTGGCGGGAAGCTTATGATCAATAATGGATACAAATCTTCATACATTTAAGGTTTAATCCAGGACCACTGTAAATCCATTTCCTGAATGCATTCACGGCTATCATGTTCATCATTGGCCACCAGCGGGGTCACCGGATAGATGCTCATACCACCTTGCTCATACGTGCGTAATAAGGGCAGCAGCTCATCAATGTTCTGGATCGACGGATCTAGCCATGAATCTATTTGGTCTGCTTCCAAAATAGCGGGCATCCGGCTGTCAAATTCACGTATATCCGTATTGGCCTGAACTGTCATCATCGTACAGGTGCGTAACGGCTCCTTTCGGCTATCCTGCCATATTTCATAGAGCCCCGCGACCGCAAACATTTTCTGTTCCGGCAATACCACTCGGACAGCACACATGCGTTTGCCTAATTTTCGCCAATAATAAAAACCATTACAAGGAATAATACAGCGGCGGGTTTCCGCCATCTTCCGATAACTAGGATTTACCCGAACAGTATTCAGGTCTGCATTAACACAATCCTTACCCCAATAAGGAATAAAACCCCAGCGAAATTCATCAAGCACCCGTTCTCCATCCTGATGCAGCACAATTGGAACATGCTGGGTGGGACTCATGTTATAACGTGTTTTATAATAATACATCACACGCTGTATACCAAAATGATCCCTTACCTCATCCAAATCAGCCGATAACGAAAATCTTTTGCACATATGCAATTCATCCTTCCGCCTTTTTTTACCTATTGTGCGGATATACAAGGAAAAATATGCATAAGCGAGGATTTTACAAAAACCTGATGAGCAAAAAAATATATAGCAATATCCCCGCAGTCATGAAGCTACGGGGATAGATACTAACTTATATCGTTATTACTTCTTCTCTACAGCGTGGCCGCCAAATTCATTACGCAGCGCAGCAACTACTTTGCCGTTGAATGTATCAGCATCCAGCGAACGGTAGCGCATCAGCAACGACAAGGCAATAACCGGAGTTGCTGCCTGAAGATCCAACGCTTCCTCAACAGTCCATTTACCTTCACCGGAAGAGTGCATCACCCCACGGATTTCGTCCAGGTTCGCATCTTTGGAAAATGCGCGTTCAGTCAAGCCCATCAGCCAAGAGCGGATAACGGAACCGTTGTTCCACACACGCGCTACTTGTTCATAATCAAAGTCAAAGTTGCTTTTCTCCAGCACTTCAAAACCTTCACCGATGGAAGCCATCATACCGTATTCCACACCGTTATGAACCATTTTCAGGAAATGTCCGCTACCGGATTTACCAGCATACAAATACCCATTTTCCACCGCTGTATCGCGGAAAATCGGCTCAACAACCGCCCAAGCTTCTGGATCGCCACCGATCATGTAACAAGCGCCATTGCGTGCACCTTCCATCCCGCCGGAAGTTCCTGCATCCATAAAGCTGATACCGTATTCTTTCAGACGAGCATGGCGAGCAATGGACTCTTTGTAATGAGAATTACCGCCTTCAATAATGATGTCCCCTTTGGACAACATTGGTTGAAGCTGATCCAGCACAGAATCAACAATTTGGTGAGGAACCATAATCCACAGCACTCTAGGGGATTGAGTTGCTTGTACAAGCTCTTCCAAAGTAGAAGCACCTGCAGCTCCATACTCCTTCATTTCTTGAATTGCGGCTGCATTGACGTCGTAAGCCACAACTTCATGCTTATGATCGATCAAGTTTTTACCAAGATTCAAACCCATTTTTCCCAAACCAATTAATCCTACTTGCATTATAAAGGCCTCCTGCCGTAGCAAAAATATATTTCTGTACAAACTTTTTTTGTTGGACTAAGCACGAACGACTGCTTTTTTAGAGCTTTCGGACTTTTCGTCCAACCACCATGTAAAGCCTTGTTCTTCCAACAATTGATCTGAAGCTTCTGGACCGTAAGAGCCTGCCGCATATGTGTGAAGCGGGACTTCGCCACGGGTAAAAGCTTCGAGTACGGGTTGAACCCACACCCATGAAAGCTCCACTTCATTCCAATGAGCAAAAAAGGTCGAATCGCCGCGCAGCGCATCAAAGATGAGGCGTTCATAGGCTTCTGGAACATCCTTGGCCTCGGAATGATAATTCATCAGAACCGTCTCCAACTGGCCATTGTTCAGCGGATCTCTACTGTTCAGACGGAGCGTTACCTTTTCATCCGGGTTAACATGAATGATCAGCAAGTTCGGATCGGTCGGCTGCCCTTGAGCAGCATAAGGATCTGTATTGTCCTTTTTGAATTCCACAACGATGCGAGTGGATTTTTCTTTCATGCGTTTGCCGGTACGAATATAGAACGGCACACCCGACCATTGTTCATTGTCAATCCAAAGGCGAGCTGAAATGAACGTATCATTTTGCGAATCAGGTCCAATGTCCGGCTCCTCTTTATAGGAAGGAACTGCTTTTCCGTTGATCTCACCTGCGGTATATTGTCCTCTAACCACGTTGGAAGCAATATCAGAAGGATCAAGGGCACGAAGCGCGTCCATCACCTTACTTTTTTCATCCCGCACCTGGTCGGCCGTAATATGTCCCGGCTTGTTCATAGCCGTCATCATCAACACCTGCAGCATGTGATTTTGCACCATATCACGAATAGCACCGGAGTGATCGTAGTATCCTGCTCGCTCCTCTACGCCTACAGTCTCAGAAGCGGTAATTTGCACATTGGCAATGTACTGATTGTTCCAAACCCCTTGAAGCAATGGATTAGCAAATTTTAAAGCTTCCAGGTTTTGAACCATGGGCTTACCTAAGTAATGGTCAATACGATAAATCTCATTCTCAGCAAAGGTTCTGCTCAGGCGATCATTCAGCTCGCGTGCCGATTCCAAATCATGCCCAAATGGTTTTTCGATAATAAGTCGTTTCCAACCCTTTGTTTCAGCCAAACCACTTTCCCGAATATTGTGGGCAATCACATCAAAAAATTCCGGTGCCACCGATAAGTAAAACATGCGGTTCCCCGGAATTCCCAAGTCATTTTCACGTTGCTCAGCAAGCTGTAGCAGCTTTTTATAATCTTCCGGGTGGTTAACGTTCAATGCACAGTAACGGAAAGCACTTAAGAACTGATCCATCTGTGCACGGTCATCATTCACATGTCTGGAAAAATCCTTAATAGATTGCTCTACATTACTTTGAAATTGTTCGTCCGCCACTTCACGACGCCCCATCCCAATTACAGAAAAGGAAGCCGGAATTTTACCTTCTACAAACAAATTATACAAGGCAGGGTAAATTTTGCGTTTAGCCAAATCCCCTGTCGCTCCAAATAAGACAAATGTCATTGAATCCATGAAATATTCCTTCTTCCCATTATAAAAGATGAGGTTATTAAAAGTTACCTGAGGAATTAACGTAACCCATAATACACCCAAAATAAGGGGCAAGTCAATCAAATTTTAGCGAAATCGTGAACATTCGATATATCCTGTAATGATAACGTTTTCTGTGGTATGATTGACGATAGGAAAGAGAAAAAACTGTTAAAATTGTCACAGTTGATACAATGCATTATAGTTACTATTGGTATACAGAGTTACTTTTAGTATACTGTTTAAAACAACAATGAAATTGAGGGGATTCAGATGAGCGACGACAGGCAGCCTAAGCTTTTGTGCGGTAAGGTGGAACAGTCCTTTCAGATCATCAGCAAAAAATGGACCGCTCTCATCATTCATACTTTGATGGAACATCCCAAACGATTTAGTGAAATTCAAGTTTCCATACCTGATCTTAGCAAACGCATGCTGAACGAGCGCATCAAGGAACTAGAGCTTTCCGGCCTAATCCTTCGCAATGTCATCACAGAGCGGCCTGTGCGGACCGAATATTCGCTGACACGTAAGGGTAAAGAGCTAGGTGATGCATTGAATGGTGTGGAGAGCTGGGCCGAAAGATGGCTCTAAACCGCTAACAGGAGATCGCCAATTACGCTCTCCTGTTATTGTGTTACTCCATGTGGATCATAATACAAGCAATAGGACGAAAATAATGGGACAACCGCGCAATAGCTCATGTTTTCAGATATGAGCCAGGAAAGGATGAGACCGATGGCATTTGGCATTACCCGGCAGGAACTGATGAGCTGGAAAAGAGAGGTCAGTCGTGGCCAGATTGCTTTTCTAACGCATTACTGGCTGGATGACCGCTTTCCAGGCATTACAACTGTCACCAAGGTGGGGTGCTCTGACTTGGATAAGCTGCGCTTATGGTGCAAGCATAACGGATTGGACCCCCAATATATACATCAGCGTCAGCCCTATCCTCATTTTGATCTCATCGGTATCAAACAGACGGAAATTTTACGCAAGTATGGCATGAGCGATCAATTAAGACGCTTCGAGCCTCATCTTCAACCAAGTACACGCCCAACGTTCTAAACCGCAGCTCTCAGAGTTGCGGTACTTTTGTTTTCATACCAGATAATACCTTGTGTATCCAGATCGCTGACATAGCTCCTTCTCCCATCGCAACCGTCGCTTGCTCGGCATGAGCCCCTAAGTCCCCGGCCACCCATACATTTTCCACGTTTGTCATTTTGCTGCGGGGATGCGTCTCAATATGCTTGTTGTGCAGCAGATGTACACCCAGTTGTTCCGCCAGCTCTGAATGAACATGGTTGCTTCCAAAGGCTAAGAACCCCCGCTCTGCTTGAACCACTTGTCCGTCAGCCAGCCGCACTCCTTCAAAACAGCCCGGTTGTCCCGTGATAATCTCAGAAATGGCTGCTTCCTTATATTCAATTCCTTTTTCCCGCAGCTTCACGATCAGCTCGTTCGGTACTTCTGAACGCTCATGATTGACATAAACAAGGTGATCGGTACGTGCTGACAAAATCAACGCCATGGAAGCTCCCGCTTTGCCCGCCCCCATGACGACTGTCCTGCGATCCTGAACCTCATACCCGTCACAGTCAGGGCACACATACACACTGTTGCCCAGGCAGGCTTGTAGCCCTTCCAGCTTTGGAAAACGGTCGGTTAGCCCTGTCGCCAATAGCAGCGTTTTTGACGTATATACTGCCCCTGCCTCCACTTCAATGTCAAAAAGCTCATCTCTCTTGGTCGCTTTTACCGCCTTGCCATCAACAAATTCAGTGCCAAGCTTCATGGCTTCACTACGTCCAAGCCCTCGTAGCTCTTCACCAGAAATCCCGTCAGGAAAACCCAAAATGTTATGATACTGATGGCACAGCGTAGATCGACCGTAGCCCGAATCTATCACCAGCACCCGATGACTGCTGTATCTGCCCAATTGAATTGCTGCTTGCAATCCGGCGATTCCCCCACCGACAATAATGCAATCGTATTTCATGTCCTAATTCCTCCTTCAAATACGCGCAAATGCTAAACATCTGCCAAAAAAAGCAATCACACTTATGTAAACTTCTCATCCAATTTCAAACATAATATCACCTACATACGGATGAATTAACCTCTCTTCTTCATATATCCAAATGGTTACATAACCAAAAAATGAAACGACAAACAGCACTACGGATAATCCGCAGCGCTGTATTCAGGTTAAACCTGAAAAATCATACTATTATGATCATTATTTAAATGTTTTTACCCGTTCTTCAATAGGTTGGAATTCCTTGTCACCTGGTTGGAATGTCGGTTTACCAAATGGCATTTCAGCAATCAGTTTCCAATGCTCAGGAATGTCCCATTCGTTTTTCACTTTTTCGTCGATCAAAGGATTATAGTGCTGAAGGGATGCACCCAGTCCTTCTTGCTCCAGAGCCGTCCATACAACCAGTTGCAGCATGCCGTTAGATTGGTTGGCCCAGATTGGGAAATTGTCTGCATACGCTTCAAATTGTTGTTGCAGACCAGCTATCACGTTGTTGTCTTCAAAAAACAACACTGTTCCGTAACCGCTGCGGAAACCGTTCATTTTCTCAGCAGTAGATTTGAATTGTTCTTCATTGCCTACCACTTCCCGCAAAATATTTTCTGTAATATTCCACAGTTTATCATGATGCTCTCCGAGCAACACTACCGCGCGTGAAGTTTGGGAGTTGAAAGAGGTAGGTGTATACTTCACAGCTTCCTCTACGATCTCTTGAATCCGTTGGTCAGAAATTACTTGTTCTTTGCTAATGCCATAATAGGAGCGTCTGTCTTTCAGCGCTGTGAAGAAGTCTTTAGTCATTTTGTTACCTCCTGAGAAAAATTAATTACTTTTCGTAACTTAATATACATCCTACATATCTTAAAGTCAAGAGATTTCTTTTTAAATATTACCAGTTGGTTGAAAATTATACGCCGTCCTTATATTTTTTCTCACTGGAAGAGGTGTGCTTGGTTGCATCCTTGTCTCTCTCCTCCTGTCTTTCCATCTTTAAATCCTCTACGGGAATGGCATCTACCGTCTGTTCAATTTCAAAACGGTCAAACAAGCTTTCCTGCTCTGTCGGATACTGCTCGGCATGATCACGATTAATCGGCTGTTCCTGATGTTTAGACTCTGTTGTTCCTTTCCCCGTCTGGCTTTTTTGCTCATTCTCACCGTGCAAATTATCTTCAAATGGGGTCATCTTTCTTCCCTCCCTATCGGATTGTGTCCACAGTATACTTTTACCTTTCAGATCAGGGATTAAACGCAAAAAAGAGAAAATCTCCGAAAGATTTTCTCTACTCATGTTCTTATTAATAGTTGACTGGATTATTGCGAGCTGGATTTACGTGTACACTCATGAAAAAGATGAGGCTCCAGCTTCTCTCCCGCTACGAGCTTCTGCACCAGCTCTGTACCTGAGGCCGGAGTCATTTGACCATACCAATCCCCTTGCGGATATACGATTACAACCGCTGCATCATGACAGCGCCCATTACAACGAGTTCTGGTTGTGTGAATATATGCTTCTGCATGTTGTTTACGAATTTCATCCCGAATTTCTTGGGTAACTTCTTCACCCTCATGTCGCATACATGTGCCTCCATTGCAGATCAACACATGATACTTCATAGGTTCTAAATCAAAAATAGCCATAGCTTCCCCTTTAATCAACAGTTGTTGGTTTTTAAATCAATGTTTATCTGGATAAAGAACAAGCTGTGCCTCCATCTGCCCGTCTTCAATCGTCAGCACGATAAATGAATATTCGTCTTCACCGCGTTTGTCCGTCGGAGACCCCGGATTAAGGACAAGCAGATTATCTATCTTTTTGACCACAGGAATATGAGAATGTCCAAAAATCAGGCAATCCAGCGTTTCTCCCTTAAACGTATTCAGTGCTATATTTTCTGTCGAGCCGCGCCAGCCGTGACCATGAACCATACCAATCCGCTTGCCTTGGGCTTCAACAATACGTTGATAGCCTAGACGCTCCACGATGTCGGTTCCATCATTGTTTCCGGCAATGCCTTGTACAGGCGCAAATTCAGCTAGACGTTCATATACGAACCAATCCGTCCAGTCTCCAGCATGGAGAATGAGGTCACTGTCTTTTAGCTCCTGTACAAGCCGACTAGGCAGCGTTTTGCTTCTATGTGGCATATGGGTGTCTGAAAGTACGATGATTTTCATATCAAATTCTCCTTACTGGCGTCTTTTACACGGATGAACTTTGTTGTCCAACCCGCTGTTTGAGAGCCTGCTCCAGATCTCGCAACGTAACGGTCTCGAAAAACGCCTGGATTTTCTGCTCTGCCACCGTATATAAACCATCCAATAAAGCGTCTATGTTCCTGCCAACCTCGCAATTATGATTGCTGTCGGTATGGATGGCGAACAGCGGGCCTTCATCCTTGGTCGCTTCATAGATCATTTTCAGATTGATGTTTGAACTCGACATGCTTAGACGAAAGCCGCGCGCTCCCGGTGACGAATCCACCAGACCAGCTTGCTTGAGTCGGCTCATAATTCTTCTCACAACTACCGGATTTGTATTAATGCTGGAAGCAATAAGTGACGAAGTCATTCGCTCAGGTGCCCCTTCAGCCAGAAGAAGCAGACAATGGATACTAACGGAAAAATGGGTACTCATGTTAACCACCTTTATATGTGTGCCTCATTAAATGTTTGATAAAATGCATGTTTCCATCATACCACATTAGAGGCAGCGACACAGTGCTTACTACTCCTTACTCTGGAAAATAGTCATTTTCTGGGCGTACTCGCACTTTTAATTGGCGCACACTATATTCCAACTGCTTAATGATATCCTCCAGTTGACGACGGTCAAGTGCATTAAAGTCGGCTGCAGGCTTGGGTGCATTTTTCAAATCACGTATGGTTGCCTGCTGCTCCTGCCACTTGTCCATCAGGTCGGCTATATTGGCATAAAAGCGTTCATAATCCTTGATCACTTCATCCAGAAAGGCATCCACCTCATCCGGATCATAGCCGCGCATTTTATTTTTAAACTGTTTCTCATGAATGGAGAGCGCGTCCAGCTGAATGCCCAGTTGTTTAAACAACTGCTTTTGCTTATCCAGACGACGCTTCATATGTTCATCCATCGGTTTTCCCTCCTTAACACACTATTCTTTTTATATCACATTCTAGGCTGGGAATAAAAGTCTCTGCTGATTGCTCAGGTCTATGAACGGGTATAAAAGAGCATACACACCACTCATACAGACCATGAAGGGGAGAGATGATCATGAACCATTTGAACGATTCACAGCTTGCAGAGCTGAAACATATGTTACTGGAGCAGAAAAATGATTTAGAAAAACATTTTAAACAAAACGGTCAGGAAAACACACAATTGGGAGAAACACTGACAGATTCTACAGGTGAGCTCTCGTCCTATGATAACCATCCCGCCGATATAGGGACGGAAACCTTTGAACGTTCTCGTGATCTGGCGATTAATGAGTCACTGGAAAACGAACTGGAGCAGGTTAATGCGGCCCTGAAACGGATGAAGGATGGGACGTATGGAATATGTGTGGAGAGCGGGGAAGAAATTCCTTTTGAACGGTTACAAGCCATTCCATATACAGCCTATACAGTTGAGCACACTCCAACACGAGAATTATCGAATGATCGTCCAATCGAGGAACAGGTTATGACTCCGCCGCCCAAAGGTGCAGGTGAGGTTCACCAACGGAATGCAGGACGATTTGACGATGCGGGCGCATGGGACGCAGTGGAAAAATACGGCACATCAAACTCGCCTGCGACAGCCGCCAAGCGTGATGTCACAGATTATGATGAAAATATGTGATGCTCGAATGTACAAAAACTCATTAAAAATATCTATGTATTTGTTCATCTAGAAAAGCAGCTTGTCCATAGACAGGCTGCTTTTCTATGTCTTCCGGAAATACGATGATCACGCTTACCCAATTTCTATCCGCTTTCGACTGCGAGCTGACTCAATACAAGCGTCGATTACTTTCATATTGCTTACCGCATCTTCTGGCTCATATGGCAACGGAATACCGTCAAGCACCGCTTCGGCAAAAGCATCTGCTTGCAGTTCAAAGGAATTAAAACCTTTCAAACGTTCCTCACGCGTAACCGAACCAACGTGAACGAAAATTTGCGGTACAACAGACGTTCTTTCCCAACCAAACATCTTAGGCATTGCAATCGTACCCTTGCTACCGAGAATTTCCATATTGGAACGATTGGCTGCCCACATGCCACAATCGAAAGTAAGGTTGACTCCACCCGGAAATTCCAGCAGACCGGAGGCCATCATATCAACGTTATCATGCTCAGGGGAAAATAAAGCATGTACCGTCACTGCCTCCGGCTCTCGATCCAAATACATACGAGCGGCTGAGATCGGATACACGCCCACATCATATAACGAGCCGCCGCCCATGCTTTTATTAAAGCGTACATTATCTGCCTGATCAGTATTGTTAAATGTAAAAGTACAATGAATACCGCGAATGTCACCAATTTCCCCACTATTGATGATTTCCTTAATTCTTCGATGTTTGGGATGATAGCGATACATAAAAGCTTCCGCAAATGTCACTCCGGCACGGCGACATGCTTCAATCATGCGGCTTGTCCCGGCCGAGCTAAGCGAAGATGGTTTTTCACACAAAACATGCTTCCCGGCCTCCGCTGCCTTAATGGTCCACTCTTCATGCAGATGGTTTGGCAATGGTATATACACCGCTCCGATTTCGGGATCAGCCAACAGCTCTTCATAGCTTCCATAACTTCTCGGAATATCGAACTCCCGGGCGGCCTCAGCGGCTTTATCCGCATTACGACTAGCAATTCCAAGTACTTCTCCGCGTTCGGATTGCTGAATCGCCGGAATTACAGCGATTTTGGCGATCTCCGCCGTGCCTAAAATTCCCCATTTCAGCTTTCTACCCATCATTCTCATCCTTTCGTAGTTAGGAATAGTTGTCTTGTTCCGCTTTATGCAGCATACCTAAGCAACGATCCAGATCAGCTTTGACCTGCTTTTTGTACAATCGGGCTTTCTCCTCCCCATCGTCTGTAAAATGATAAAGCACAATCTCCTGAAAATCTACACGCGGGTCTGTTCCTTTTAATCGTTTGGTACGATAAAAAACACCTTCCTGAACCAGTTCATGCAGTGCCCGGTACACCTCGCTTTGAGGCGGAACATATCCGAAACTACTAAACTCATCTTTCATCGATTCGAGCATCTGATATCCATATCCGCGATGCCTCTCTACCATTGTGATCAGATAAATTTTGATAAAAGCCCGCTGGGATATCATAAACGCCATTTCACAACCTCCTCTACATCTTATTCAAGTCTCTTATCTTCCATTATAAACCACTCTGCGTCCATAGACTATTTCCTTTCATAAATATGAGAGTTTACGAGAACTCTCCGTCCCTTGAGACCTGCTTGAAGGTGACGAGAGCTATGGAATGAAGCATTATAGAGTAGTGTGCATAGCGCTGAGGAGTGATTTTATGGTTTTCTATTGTGAATTTTTCATATGTTGAAACAACATAATAAAACTTAAAAAAGTATCCCTCGGCCTTCTTCTGAAAGCTTCGGGATACTTTTTGTGAAATAATGTAACTTTATCGCTGAATCAAGCTTGCTTTTGGAAGGCTGGCGGACTTCCAGCCGGGCGGGGACGAATTCGAAGCCCCACAATCCATTTGCCCAAAGGCAAATGTGCCAGCAACCATGTTCCAACAAGAGAAAAGATTATACAGAGAACGAATGAAGCCAGTGTACGAAGAACGTGACTCCAATCTGTAAACAACGTTCCATCAAAATAGTAGGTTACGCGCAGCATAAAGGCGTGCATCAGATATGCTCCATAGGACAACGTTCCCATGACGGTCAGCATCCGCGCCGCACGTCCTCCCTTGTGAGCAATCCACGTTGCTACCCGATAAGCTACAAAAATAGACGTGATGCAATATACAGCCATAACCGGACGCAGCAGAGACAAATAGTTAAAAGAAAGGACCGTACCTCGCGGCGTCTGGAACTGACCGATCATCTCATACAGCAAGTATCCTGTGATCACGATAAAGAGCGGCCAGTATATCAACTGCGCCTTGATAACCCAAGCATTCCAACGCTTGACATTCACCCCAGCTGCCGCTCCTAATATAAAATAAAAGAAAAAATAGATCACATTCCGGTCAGCGTATATGGTAAACCAAGAAGAAATGACGGGAAGCTGGAGCTGATCCATCGCTTGATATACGGGTCCCACCGCCAACATAAGCAAAATATAGAGGACGCCGAATCCAGCCAATGCAGCGGGTCGCCATGTTGACGGCAGTAGCGCAGACAAACGACGTACAGCATAACGAAACACGGGAAATAACACATAACATTGGATAATCATAATGATGTACCACAGATGATAGCTGCTTTTCCCGTTCAACAGCTTCTGGAAAAAATCTAACGGGTGAATAAATCCTCCACCTTGGGCAAGCTGATTCCCCAACTCGTATAAAAGAGACCATATGATATAAGGAACGATGATGTCCATGAATCGTTTACGTAAAAACGTACCATATTTTAAGGCCCCATCATAATTGTAAAATAGCACCATTCCAGTAATGAACACAAACACAGGTACCGCAAATTTGGAACACAGCAGTAATAGGGTCATTACAACTCCGTCCTGGATGCGCGCCCCCGACGCAACCGCATAGTGTGCGACGGAATGCTGAAGAACAACGGCTGCAAAAGCCAACCCTCTCAGCAAAGCGACTTCGGAAATTCTCTCTTTTTGACTCATGTCACTCTCCTGTTACATCTAGCAATTTATAAATCTATTATAACGACAATCCTGTAAAAATATATAGAGGGATAATGGTGCCAATGCCAAGCAAAGCATCATCTATCTTAGGTATATTCAATCAGTAGCTAGCACATAAAAGCAGCAGTCTCCTCACGGGGAGACTGCTGCTTTAGAAAACCTATAAAAGAGGACGGAGCCAAATTATTGTAAATTACGTTTCCACCAGCCATGTGATGGTTACAGGTTCCTTCTAGTATCTGTGTACGCATCTGTCCGCGTATCCGCCACCGTATCATCATATGTTCTGTAACGATCCGCATTCAGAGAACGGTTGGTGCGGAAAATATCGTATACATCCCGGTGGTGATCAGCGGAATCTACCAGGACCAAAATCTTGCCCTGATCGACGTATGTCTCGTATTGACGAGCATCATCTTCTGGAATGCCCAGTCCAACCAGTCCACCGACCAAGCCACCTGCTCCCGCTCCGACAGCTGCTCCCGTAAGGGTAGCCGCGATAGGTCCAGCAGCAAGAATAGGTCCAATACCCGGAATCGCCAGAGCCCCGATGCCTGCCAGCAAGCCAGCGACGCCGCCTACAACACCGCCGGTAGCCGCTCCTGTAGCCACGCCCTCTGGTGCTTTGGTGCCAGTCTCCTCACTAATCGTCCTGAGGTCGTCACGGTCACGTGTAATCACAGAAATTTCACTGCTTGGGATTCCTTTGCTCTGCAATTGTCCAATCGCACGAGATGCTTCTTGCTCGGTATCAAAAACACCAACAATTTTCTTTTCATTATAATCGTTTAAGTTATTAGCCATGATAGTTACCTCCCAATATGTTGTTGTTGTTGAGTGGTTCGTTTTTTTATTACCCCACTATCCTGACGTTTAAACGATTTTACAAAATTCGCAATGATGTCTACTTCAAGTTCGGCTTCCGATCATCGCTTAGGTTTTGCTCTGTTAGTCGCCACAGCTTCTAGTGGATCATCCGGCCAATAATGCTTGGGATATCTGCCTTTTAGGTCCTTTTTAACTTCAAAATAAGTCTCGCTCCAGAAGTTGGACAGGTCAGATGTCACTTGCACAGGTCGCTGGGCTGGTGACAGAAGGTGCAGCACAATCGGTACACGTCCACGTCCAATACGGGGCGTATCCTTCATGCCGAACAGTTCTTGTAGTCTCACTGCCAGCGAAGGTGCCTCAGGTTGCGAATAATCGACAGGAATACGAGAACCACTGGGTACACGTATATGCGTCGGTGCTTCCTGTTCAAGCTGCTGCCGCTGTTCCCAATTCAACCTGCCAAGCAGCAATTCGCTACTGTCCAGTCGTTGCAAATCAGCTAAATTTTTTGCTCCAAGTGCAAAAGGCAACAGCCACGATTCCAGTGAATCCAGTAGCGCGGATTCTGAACTGTCTGGCCATTCCTCAGGTGCTGAGAAGTGCATAAAAATCAAACGTGCCTGCAACTGAAGAGTTGGCCGATTCCAGGACAGCAGTTTGAGACCACGTTCCCGGACACCCTGCATTAAGGCAGCCGCGATTTCCTCTGCCGGAGGTCGCTCGTAAGACGTCTCCTTTAAGATGAGCGAGCCCAGCCGAATTACCTTGCGGGCTCTCACGGCTGAAGCGGAGCTATCCCAATATACGTTCGCTTGTTCCAGCAGTAAATCGCTGCAATGCTGGATCAGCTCTTGCAGTTCAATCGGTGCCGCCAACTGAATGGCACCATCTGCTCCCTCGTCGTCTACTTCGGCGGCGACGAGATAGGGCGAACGCGACATCCACTCCACTTGTCGGAGTCGCGCCCCCCGGCCGCTGCTAAGCAAAAAACGGCCATCTCCTCGGCCCTGCGCGATCCGATCCGGATACGCGAAGGCCAGCAGCAGCCCGCAGGCCGCGGAGCCGTCGGGCTCGTCCTGCGTTGCGGCTGCGTCCGGCAGCGTGGCTAGCAGCTGCCGACTCTCCTGCACGATACGTCGAATCACCGTATCGTCTGCCGCCCCCAGCAAGCTGTGCGTACTGCGGGCGTGAGCCGCCTCGCGCAGAGCATCCAGCCGCGGGCGCAAATCCGTTCCGCCATGAGCACGGAACGGGTCCCGCTCTTGCAGCAGCGCCGCCAGACGGCTGGCAGTCGGAGCCAAGCCAAGAGCTGCTGCGCGCAGCAGCATGTGCCCGAGGCGCGGGTGCGTGCCCAAGGCAGATACCTCGCGCCCATGCGCAGTAATGCCGCCTGCTGTACCATCGGCCGCGGCCTCCAGGCAGCCAAGCTGACGCAGCAGACCTGTGGCCTGACGGTATGCCGCCTCAGGCGGGGCATCCAGCCAGGCCAGTTCGGCGGGTTCGTGCACGCCCCAGGTCGCCAGCTCCAATGCGAGCGGTGCCAGATCCGCCACCGTGATTTCCGGGCGGCTGGCATCAGGGAGCGCGGTATGCTCCTGCGCGCTCCACAGCCGATAGCACACGCCCGGCTGGAGACGGCCCGCCCGTCCGCGCCGCTGATCCGCGGAGGCCTTGGACACCGTGACGGTGGTCAAACGGCTCATGCCGGTACGCGGGGAAAATACCGATTCCCGTGACAGTCCGCTATCAATTACCACTGTGATCCCGGCGATGGTCAAGCTGGACTCGGCAATTGAGGTGGCCAATACCACCTTTCGGCTGCCCGGAACCGACGGGCGTAGTGCCTCATCCTGCTGCTCCAGCTTCATACTGCCGTACAGCGGAATGATCTTGACGTAGGCCGGTAAATTTCTGGACGTCAGCTCTCGTTCCGTTCTATGAATTTCTCTAGTCCCTGGTAAAAACACCAACAGATCGCCTTCATGAGCATGAAGCGCCTTTTCTACGATCTCCGCTGCAAAGGATTCTAATGAGGTTGACGAAGGCTTGGGCATATGCAAGGTTTCTACTGAAAACACGGTGCCTGGACATTCCAGTAAGGGTGCATCTCCTAACAATCTGCATACAGGCTCTGCCTCCAGGGTGGCAGACATGATTAATATTTTCAAATCCGGTCGCAGCAGCGCCTGGCTTTGCAGGGCAAGTGCCAAGCCCAAATCTGCATGCAGGCTGCGCTCGTGATACTCATCAAAAATAATCAGACCGACTCCCTCCAAAGCCTGATCATGTTGCAGCATCCGGGTCAGCACACCCTCCGTAACCACTTCAATCCGCGTGCTTGGCCCTATCTTGGTATCCATACGAACGCGGTAACCCACGGTCTTCCCGGTGGACTCACCCAGTGCTTTCGCCATTTGTGCTGCTGCCGCACGTGCTGCCAAACGTCGCGGCTCCAGCATGATTATCTTTTGCCCCGCCAGCCACGGCTCATGCAACAGTTCTAATGGTGTTACTGTTGTTTTCCCCGCTCCCGGCTGTGCAATCAGTACCGCTGCTGAATGGGATAGTAACGCATGTTTAAGCTCGGGGATGACTTGCATAATAGGCAACTGTTTATCTGTCAATGAAATCTCTCCAATGATACGCTTGTGGCGTAGAATCTAAGTTTGAATTCCTTTATTATTGTGAATTTTTCACTACCTGTAATTATTGAAAAACGAGTAAAAAATGTTAAGCTGGTCCCCAGTACAGGGATTTCACCTCGACCTGTTGTGCCTAAGTTTTCTAAATCTATTATACAGATATTTAAATTTCCCGTCTGGTCATCGCAAGTATGCATACTTTCTGGTGCTAGCTCCTATACCTGTCGAGATGCGCTCGCGCCAAGATCGTTTTATAATATGGTTAATAAGGATTGCTGAAGGACGGAATATAGAAACACGGGATACAGAATCGAGGTAACTTTCGTATGGAATTACAAACTCAACCCATTAGAGGACGTTTTGCCCCAACACCATCGGGATGGATACACTTAGGAAACGCTCGCACCGCCTTATTATCCTGGCTGCATGTTCGTTCCCTGGGCGGAACCTATATTTTACGTATGGAAGATATTGATATGACGCGAGCTCGCAGCACATTGGCGCAAGGAATAATGGAGGATTTGCGCTGGATCGGGTTGGATTGGGACGAAGGACCCGATATTGGCGGTCCCTACGGTCCTTACACTCAAAGCGAGCGGCTGGAACGCTTCCAATCTGCAATGGAGAAACTTCAGGGGCAAGATTTACTGTATCCTTGTTTTTGCAGTCGGGCAGACATTATGGCTGCCGCCCATGCTCCGCACGGACTGTCTGGTGAAGGACCCGCATATTCAGGGGCATGTCGTAATCTTAGCTCTCATGAAGCCCTGGCTAAAGCACAGCATAAACTCCCTTCACTTCGTTTTAAAGTACCGCAACATCCAGATGCTATTATTTCTTTTTATGATCAGATAGCTGGTCACGTATCCTTCGGCGCGGCGGAGGGGGGCGATTTTATTATCAAACGGGCAGACGGCATGTTTTCCTATCAGCTTGCCGTCGTCATCGATGATGCGGATATGCATATGACCGATGTGCTGCGTGGATATGATCTTCTTGATTCGACTCCCCGTCAGCTATTGTTATACCAAGCCCTCGGCCTGCAGCCGCCGCGTTTTGCACATGTTCCCCTTGTCCTGGGTCCGGATGGACGAAGACTGGCCAAGCGACATGGTGGCGTAGCACTCCGTGCCATGCGTCGGCAAGGAGTTACACCGGAAGCCGTCATTGGCTGGCTCGCCTACTTTTCCGGGCTGCTGGATACTCCCGAGCCTGTGAAGGCTGTGGATTTAATCGATGGCTTTCATTTGGACAAACTGCCCAAAGAACCCGTCATCCTAACGAAGCAATGCCTCATGAAATTATCTGCACTGCAACGGTAATGGGACAAAGCACGGAAAGCAAAATGTACGGGCAAGGGCACTCCGCCCTTTGCTCCTCTCACTTCTATTCCTCCAGTCGCTGACGCACAGCAGACTCATATTCATAAAATACAGACGACGTATTCAGCCCTCTTTCCTCCAGCAGCATCCGAAGACGAAGCGATTTTTCAGTCAGCCTGCGACTGATCCGCTGTTGCTCTCCTGCCTCATGACATGCGTGAAGCAAATCACGTAGCTGGACACATTCCTTTTGCAGCTGTAGCTCTTCTGGTAAAATGCCTGCATTTTTCAACAGCTTGTACGACATCCGCAGCTCTTCTGGAACATGTGACAAATCCTCAATCACCAGTGGCTTGCCCGCTCCTGGCAAATGATCAAATTCGCCTTTGGCCATCGCCTCGGCAATCTTCTGCTCTGCCATTCTAGAGAACATTTTCATCCACTCCTTGTATTAAGCATCCTATGTACAATCTATATTAAATAAACCTGGATTCCTTTGCCACTCTAGCTTACATATTATGAGGTTGTACTGTATTCCTGTAGGAGAGTGATGGTTATTCTTCGATCCCAAGCAACTGACATACTTGTTTTCTATATTTTTTGGCCTTGCGTGTTCCATGAATGAGATTGGATAAGCGGCTAGCAGGAATGTGATAGGTCTCACAAAAAGTTCTCTGGTCCATTTGAATTTCAACTAGCTTTTGTTTGATTTTCCAGCCCAAAGGGGTTACAGGATTTCGTTTGTTCAACAGCGCTACCACCTCTTCATAGTATAGAATTTAGGATCTTTATTGGAGTTTGGAGATTGGAGTTCGTCTTCCTTTAAAATGCATCATGCACACACATTAGCTAAGATTTCATTTTGCAGGTTTGGTATTGATTCAATAGTTCATCCAGTTTCATAGATTGTTCAATTACTCTAGGATGCGTTAAAAACCCATACTTTTTCTGCACTTGGTACAGTCTTTTTCTGGCCCGTTCGACACGAAGTAAAGTCACACCTGGATTCATCAGCATGATTCCCCCTTCTGTGTCATATTCTAATGCAAAACGTAAATTTTTGGATTTTTTTAAAATACGCTTAACAAAAAAAGTGCTTCTGGAATATTCCAGAGGCACTTTTTGTCGGTATATGTTTATTTTTAGTTGGTTTCAAGTTGTTCACAGGGTAGTTTCAATCAACAACACCACCCATTAACAAAAAAGTTTAGTGAGTGTTAATTCTTATTTTACCTTTAAGCACCTCCAATAGTATCGTTAAGCTGAATAATATGGTGTTGGTTATAATCATGATTAGGTACAGCCACGATAAATAAAAAGCTAGCTGCGACGATCAGAAGAACCATTTTTCTTAACATTGTCTAACCACACCTTTTCAATGAAATTTAAAAACTGCGTCTTTGTATCATGTGCTGCATTCATTCTGAAATGTAAGAATAATCCCATGCAGTTTATAAAATAAGTTTCATTATTTATTATATGTGACTTTAGCATTGCATACATCAAGTGTTTAAAACCATCGTTATACCTCCCTTGATGCAAATAGTAATAAGCTAACTCGTATCCAAGACGTGCAAACTGTTCTGGTATCACTTGTTGGGTATACATATCAGATGACGGATTGTGTTGGGCAAATAAGTCAATTTTCTTTTTAAACCTTCGAAGTATATGATCTACATCTATACTATACTGGTTTGCCGCCGACATAACATTCAACACTTTTGTAACCATTTCTTTTTCAGAAGCATCTGGCGATGCAGCAATATATTCAACATAATTGTTTAGTACACTTATATCTCCAGATAATAGTTTATAGGTGTAGATATTACCTTCTGCCCAATCTTGAAACTGTTTAATCCAATGCAGAGTATCCTCGTCAGTCTCTTTGACCCAATCTAAATTAGCGTAGGCGTATGTATATTCTAATGCCTGCTCATAATCGCCTTCGGCCTCATATACACTGGCACACAGTAAATCAGAATATGTAATGTACACAAACAATGGACGGTTCAGCCTCTTTTCAATTTCCGTAGGCTTTCGTTTTTTCTGCTGATGCTCCAATGTGTATTGGATTTCAGCTTTATCTTTCATTTTGCGAGCAATCACATCAAGCCTGTCCCATAAACGCAAAGAACGATACACATTCGCCAAATCCTTTAAGGCATCAAGCTGATCTATTTCATCCAGTCGTTCCACGAAAGGTTCAAATAATGTCGCTGCCTTGAGATTAAGACCTTGATCGTCTCCAACTTGAATCGTAAATATGCGATATTGACATATGGCCAAGCGTTCAGAATGCTGATATTTCTCCACTTCTGCGACATTCTCATAAAGCAGCAGCGCAGCAGCATGTCTTCCCTGTTCAAATAATTCTTCTGCAATATCAAATAGTCTGGACGCATACAGCGGATTGTCCATAATATGACCAACCATTCGACGGATTGCATCCAGCTTGTCCAACTCCGCACAACGATACAATAATGGCTCGATTCGCCTAAAATTCGGAGAAAGTTCAATGATATAATTTTCTATGTATAGATCGTAAAAATAGCCTTCTGGAAAATCCATAGCCACAGTAATTCGGTCTAGCTGCTGGACAGAAACAGGACGATGCTGAGTAATCCAATTACTAAGCGTTCTTTGATGAACCCCTGAATATTCGGCAAATTGACTCAACGTCATATCATTTTGTTTTAAATAATCCTCAAACTCCGCTGAAATCGTAGGTGTATGCTTCAAGTCATAACCACCCTTCACATAAAAATTCCATTTTTTAAAAAATCACCCTCTATTCTTCTCCAAAATTAACCATCTGTCAATATATTATGCAACTAATGTTTATAACGAAAATTAAGCATATCTTACACATATTGAGACAGGTTAGACGAACGACATCCTGAAATGATTGGATTGATCCAAGTAAAAGGTTCAATGAGTTGACATGACTAATTCATTTCCCCATGTGCAGTCCCACCAGCAATGATATAGAGGTCACATGCAGAAACTCACGAGACCTTTTAATCAAATGAAAATCCCCTGATTTTGATGTAATCAAGGGATACATAGGTTCATTTTTCTTGCTTTGATAATGCCAAGTTGATTATTGCTCCAGTCACAATTCCTGTCAGAATTGCATAGATACCCATAGCGCTCATCTTATATCCCAAAGCGTAAAATACCCCTATAACTATTGCGTAGTTCAATAGAATCGTTGCATAACGTTTTAGAACCTTACTCATGGAAATCCTCATAAGCAACTCCCACCTTAATTTATACTTCAACCATTATAAATGTTTGGTGTCAATTATCAACATTGTATATGTCCAATCAAAATTCCGATGTTAATTCAGCTAGCTTCTGTTCATCGTTCTTAGATAAAGCCCCACTTTCTAAAATGGATTTTTTTGTTTCCGAGTAAGTATAGAGTATTGCTTGTGGAGAATCGTCACCTTTACTAACAAAGTCAAAGCTTTTCCCATCTTTATGCCAAACTATAGAGGAGATCAGTGTAAAATCCTTATCGGACACATGCGTATAGCTCTTACGCTCTACATCGTATACTCCGATATAACTTGAACCTAGATCACCGATTCCAAACGCAATCTTTTTTCCATCTGGTGACCAATTATATGCATCAATCTTTTCACTTCCTGCTCCGTCACTATTCATCTCAAACATGTTTACAATAGTTTGAGCCCCCTCAGATAAATTAATTAGAACAAGTCTACTCCCCTCATGATCGCTTACATGGAGAGCTACCTGGTTGTTTTTGGATAAGGAAAGTGAATTAACTCTCAAAGGTCGTGGGTTGAGCTTGATAAGTTGCTCTCCGCGCTTACTTTTTATTTTCATAGAATCCACAACTTCATTGGCTTCGGCGGCTTCTTCCCCCTTAGCCTTAGTTAATTTTGCGGTAAAAGTAACATCTTTAGTTTTCCATACAATCTGTTTTCCCGAAACTACAACCTTAAATTTATCTTGATTATTATAATACTGTGAATAATCTACAGAATTCATCTTTTTGTCAGTTGCTTTAGATGTTTCTATAGTTACTTTTTCTTCAACTTCTTTTACACCTTCCTTTGTGTTGTTAACCTCAATATTTTTCACTTCGTTCTGAGGCAGTTGTTGATTTGAACTTGCATTACCACTGCACCCTGAAATGGCCAACACCATTATTGCACCTACAGTCATTATCTGCGCGGATTTCATATATTCCTCCTTAGTATACAACGTGTCGTTATTCCTACGTCACTTGTATATGTAATATATTAAAGCTAAAGTACTAGTCAACTGTACATATAATCAAGTAATATACTTTACAATCAGTCCTCCCTTTCCTTTCTGTCTAAAAAAAGAATTGCATGTATCCATTCTGACAATTATCTTTTATAGTTGTTCTTCTTCTGGGATAGAGAAAAACATTTGCTTTGCTTGATCTTCGGTTGCTTCACCTAGAAGAGTTTTTTTACCAGTTTTATCAATAGTCCCGAACGTGGTGCCGCCCGGAACACTATAGTTATAATAAATGAACCCTTTTGGGATCATCGGCATTTTGCCGCTTTGTTCAATAATTTTGTTGTTGAGGAAAGGCAGACTTGCATTTTTGGCTTCCTGTTGCAGATTCAGCCTTGCAGACCAGAGGAGTTCTACATGTGTGTCAATGATACGATAGTAATTCACAATGTCCATATGTTGTTCAAAAAATTCACTGGATTGTTTTTTTGGGAAGTAGCGAATATAAGCCATACTATCCCCTTCTTCACCTGACAGTACATTAACTTTGACAATACGTGGAAGACTGTATGCACTATGACGAACTACAGAAATATCACTAGATTGGATTTCTTTCAGTATATCTTCTGTCGGTTTAACTACGTAAACTGTACGATCTGGAGCATTCCAGTACACTTGAGAACCGGACGCATTTGCAATGAAACGTAGCGGCACCATAACACGACCATTTTTCATTACAGAAGAGATAGACAGTGTTACTTTTGCACCACCTACCATTGCCTCTTTTTTGCCAGCCACCAGTGTTGATTTTGTTCCGTTATTATCTACAGTTACCATTTTAGAAGTATTATCCCAGTTGATCGTTACACCTGGAATCGATTTTATCATATTCAATGCCACCAACGTGGAACCATTCTCAATATATGGCTCTGCATCTCCTGACACAGGCTTGTTATTTATCTGTACAATAATCGACTTGGAAGCCGCCGCAGAAACACCAGAAACACAGCTTGCAAGTACGCTAAAAGATATTGCAGATGCAAAAGCCGCTCTTGAAAATTTATTCATGATTTGATTAGCCACCTCAATAATATGTTTTTGCAGCCTTCCAAACTAAGCTGAACTTTATAGACTTTAAATAAATCGAATAGAATTAGCTATTAATAGGTTGGACAATATCTGTATAGGATTTCGCCTTTGCAGTGAGATCCTTTTGTTGACCTTATCATCTTTGTATACAGCTTTGATATTCCCCTTATCATCATTAAACATCCACTCCATCTTTAACTTCAACTACCGTATTACCAACATTGTTTCCATACATGTATCTGGAAGAATCCCCTCTTGGAAAAATGTAGGTGTATTCTTTGTTAGCCCCCGGTTTTTCTAAAGAAGAAAGCGATTTGAAAGAAAATTGAACCGGTAGCGATATGGCAGCCTGACGAGCTGCTTGTAAATCTTCAGCCTGTAAGTTCTCTTGGTCCACTTTATAATTACTGTCTTGAGGTCTCGCAACCTCGCTCCTTCCTTGACAGCCAGTTGCTGGTTTGATTGAAATGGCCTATGCTACGATACAATTTGCAAAGTTGCTGAGTTTATTCTCTAACTTTATATGATTTAAGTGTATTCCATGGTAAAATTAACAAGTATTATAGCTATATAGGAGGATTTGTTTATGAAGAAATCCATTTACCTTCTAACATCCACAATATTGTTAACAACAGCTATAAGTTGTTCCAATCAAGAACCAGCAATTTCCACGAAAAATTCACAACAGAAAACATACAATCCAATTACTCAAGAAAATAAAAATGATACTGAGATTCTAAATGTTACACAGATTGCTACGGAATTTAAACAAACCGAATTTGAAGTAAGTGATTATAATAAATCGATTACACCGAATTGGATAAAACAAAGAAAAAGTAAATTGGAACCACTAATGACAACAAATTTTTTAAAAAAACAAGTCGATAATCGCAAAATCGCTCTTCCTCTGGAAATCGCTTCGCTTGAGAAAACCACTTTATCAATTGAAGACCTTCAATTTCAAGAGAAAAGTGTAACCAAAAAAAACATTGACTTAACAAATTCTGCAACTCTTATGTTGAAGGATAAAATAAAAAAATCCCCTTGGAAGGCCAACTCATTTTTTTAAAAGAGAATGGCACGTGGAAGGTCAATAACGACATTTATAATGCAGATAAGTTTCAAGAAGTTTTAGATAAGCATAAGCGGAAATAAAGATGGGACTTTTATAATCTTCAGTTTTGGCGCTAGTTTTAAGCCACAAGCGAGACAAAGGACGTCACTAGTACACTAGGTCGTCCTTAGATGAAGTTGAATCATACTCTATTTCATTCGATCTTTCCTTACTTCACCGGAAATAGGTACAATAATATCCGCTAATCCCGTAGTATTTTTAGGCAAAACTTGCGTTACTGGCTTCTCGGTCCCCACTTTACCATATGTGACACTATGATCCACACGTTCTTGTAAAAAATAATATTGTGTTTTGTCTTCCGATGGATGCTTTCCTTTTTCTTTCATTTTCTTTCTCGAATCTTCTTCTACACCTTCCCAAACTAAATGTTTAACATCATCCTTAATTTCATAGTAAGTATATAAATTACCAACAACATAATAATATCTCAATGCTTCTCCTTCAGGAAAGATATACTGATAATAAACACCCTCCTCGGTATTATGAAGCGTATTTTCATCATTCGAAGGAAGGTCTACAGCGATTTTACGTGCCGCCACCAAATCCGTACCTTGATACAGCTTCTTATATGTTTCTACTTGATCAGCACTCCGGATAATGACAGTATTTTTGTCCGCTTTCCACTCCACCTCTGCTTTAAAGGCTTCGCTGATAAAACGCAAAGGCACAACAACGCGATTCTTGTTTAATTGAGCAGGCACGTCCAAAGTAAGTGTTTTTTCTCCATAAGAAGCTTCTTTTTGGCCGATCGTAAGCACAAGTTTCTCTTTCACCCCAGGAGCATTGACAGTCACCGTCTTCTTGTCCGCGTTCCAGACTAAATTAAGCTTTAGTGGCTTCAATGAAGCCAAAGAAACCATAGTTCTCCCTGCGACAGAAACAGGGGGAGCATCTGAATGTACCACCTCACTATTTATGACCAATTGAATCGACGGTGCAGCAGAAAGCGGGATAGCAAATGTTAAGAGCATGCTTAAAGTAAGCATAGATGAAAGAAAGATATTTTTCATACCCAACTAGCCTCCAAATTTGAAATTCATGCTTATATTTTGAATCCAAAAGCAAAATAAAGACCGTCCCTTGCTAAGGACGTCCTTAATAAACTGAATCAGTAGTAGCTATTGTTTTCTCGTCTCATTAGGAATAGATTGGATAACATCTATATAGGATTTCGCCTTTGCATTGAGCTCCTTTTGTTGACCTTTATCATCTTTGTATACAGCTTTGATATTCCCATTCTCATCATTAAACATCAAGATATCAGTCACCCATTCGACGTAATTATAACTTGGTCTTTGGCCAGCACTGGATACAATATCATCCAGACCATTTCCTGATGTAAATTGCCAAACTGCCTTAGCAACTCCATCCTTAATTTCAACTATCGTATTACCAGCTGACCAATCATTGTTAAAATACATGTATCTGGACGAATCCCCTCTCGGGAAAACGTAAGTATATTCTTTGTTAGCCCCCGGCTTTTCTAAAGAAGAAAGCGAATTGAAAGAAAATTGAACCGGCAGCGATATAGCAGCCTGACGAGCTGCTTGTAAATCTTCAGCCTGTAGGCTCTCTTGATCAACCTTATAATTACCGTCTTGAATAAATAAAATAGACCGAATCTTCTCATAGTTTGCCTTGTAGCCAAAGTTCTCCGACACAAAACGAATAGGTACCAGTATCCTTCCTTGAGTCATTTGGACAGGAACGTCTACCTGAACTGCTTGGTTATTTTTAAATGCTTCTTTTTTGTTGGCCGTCAGCTTAATTTGATCTTTGCCTTTTGTGATGAGAGCAGATTGACTTTTACTATCCCATTGATAGGTTACCCCAAGTGAAGCAAGCGTGCGTATAGGAACCAAAACACGCCCGTCCTTAATAATAGGTGAAACATCAGTTGCTATAAACTTTCCATTCACATTCACCGCGTTAACGGATTTCGGATTGGCGGCATCAGCAATCGCCCAGGTTTGAAACGTAAGTACGAAGAAAAACACAAACATAATAACCTTTTTCAAGATAAATTACCTCCTTTTTCAATAAGTACCCATACATAAGACGTATGAATTATCCGAAAAGTTTCTAATATAATGTATAATAATTGTATAACTGTAAATTCGGTGAGGGGAAAGAACGATGCTAAAAAATCCTTATTATTTAACTTTTGTTCTTTTGGTATGGCTCATAGCTAGTCTAGTTCTGCGAATTTCATATAATTATCCGAATACTCTTTATAACTGGTTGTTAGCATCATTAATAATCCGTTTAATTGTACGTGCTATTCATGCAACATATCAGAAAAATGAGAAGATCAGTAGGATAACTGATAGGATTGTAGAATTATTTATGCTACTCATTTCATTCGGAGTTATCATATCCATATTTTCAACTAAAGACTTTTCATGGTCAGATCAATTAATTTTTCTGCTTGCGGAGCTATATTTACTTATTGGTGTGTGCGTTAATATTTTTGAAATCAGAAGAAAAGGGCGGAATTAGATCATATGTTTATTATGCATGAAAAATTTGTATTGGTGTAGTACAGTTGAATAAATGGAAAAAGAAGGTGATACAAGTGAGCTTTTATCTTGTATTATTTATTGCAGCTGTGATTCAATTTGTTCTGGATAAAATTATCAGCAAAACAGATGAGAAGATATCAGACACGGATGGTTTTATCCCATACAGGTGGTTCGTTGTGATTGGGGGTATTGGTATATTTTTATCGCTTTTTTTTGTTAATGAACCCCCTTATAAATATGTTTGGATTGGCGTATTACTTATTATAGTGTTCGGTGTTCGATCTATCTTCCAATGGAAATATATTCGAAGTTCACAAAAACATATTACTTCACTATTGATGATGGCTATATCTGTAGTTGGTACAATTGTTTACGTTCTAATTTAACAAAAGCCCGCACATTTGTGCGGTTATGTGCCAGCTTCCCCACTCTTGTCCTGTTCGCTCCCTTACTTGCCGATCATCCAGCCTATTTGCTACAGATACCCCGGCTGGTAAAACCAGCCTTTAGGTTTCAACCGGATCATAAAAAAAGACGCTTCTGGTTCCCCAGAAACGTCTTTAATAATCTTCAATCCACAATGATACGTATATAAATAGTACGTAAGCTAAAAGGAAGAACCCAATCACATTAAAAAGGATAATCCAGATAAAACGTTTTTTTAATGGAGATAGGATTTTCCCCCACCATCTTAGGATTCTTTGACGGGTAGGCAACAACTCATATTCCAATTTCTTTAAAACATGTTCCGCTTTTTTCTCATCTTTATTTAAAAGTTCACTCCAAATTTGTTCATATTGCTCTCGAATTTCTTCTTTAGTAGAACTATCTTTTAGCAAAACCATTTGCAACCTCCATAGAAAACAAAGTAGCAAGAAGACCTGAAGAACAAAACTTCAGATCTCTTTGCATCTAATCTTAATTCTCGTAAACATGTCCTCTTACCTTCACGGAATTACCAATTTCCTGTTCTTCAGCCATATCAACTTCCTGAAGCTTACGGATAGGAAACTAAGTCGTCCTTGTAAAATGCGCTCTCAGCTGCTGCCAACCATCTTCTTCAACTTCACTTCGATAGCACGATGATGGAACGCAGCGGAACATGGTTCTGCTCTATGCAGGTATACATAATGATTAGCGTTTTACCAGCCTTTAGGGTTACAACCGGCTCAAAAAAAAGAGGGCTCCTAGATTGAGCCAGAAACACCCTTTTATCGCGATGAATTACCTTCCTTTGCGAAGTATGTTTATTTTATGAAGTTTTCAAAAGATATTGTATAATAATTGTAAATGGAGTGGGGGGAGAGAACTATGCTGACGAAGCTGAAGAATCCAATTTTTCTTATTTTGATAGTTTTCTTGGCTACCCTAACAGTGCGACTTGTATATAATAATCCACCCCATTATATTTATGATTGGTTGATGGGTATATACGCCATCCGTTTGATCGGTCGGACGTTGTACGAAAAATACAAAAATAAGCATAGAACCAGTATTGTAACTGACATGGTTGTAGAAGTGATTATGGTTATGATCTCAGTTGGAATTATCCTATTTTTATTTATGTCACAAGAAACATGGTGGCATAAGTTACTTTTTCTAATTGGAGAATCCTATTTCCTCATTTATAGCGGTTATACTTTTAAAGAGATCATACAAAAAGAGCGGAATTAATCCGCTCCTATGCTATAAAGGCCGGTCATATCAAGCAGATCCCATTTATTAAACCATAATAAAAAATGCTCCTGGAAAGATTCTGATTTTCCAAGAGCACCTACTAACTAATCTTCTACCCATAATGCTATATAAATAAATATGACGTAAGCTAAAACAAAGAATATAATCACGCCAAGAGGGATAATCCAAGTAAGATGAGTCTTAAATGGTCTTATTATCTTCTGGCTAGTCGGAAGGAATCTATATTCCAATTTTTCTAAAACCTTTTCTGCTTCTTCTTCATCTCTAACTAAAAGTTCACTCCATAATTGCTCATAACGTTCTCGAATTTCTTCTTTTTTAGAACTATCCTCTAGAAAAGCCATATAGCTACCTCCATAAAACAAAGTAGCAAGAAGACCTGAAGAGCAAAGCTTCAGATCTCCTTGCATTTAGACGCTCTTCTTGGCTATAAAACACTTTTTAAATAGTAAAGGAGACAAAATAAGCAAAAGCCCTAACAATAAAAAAATGGACCCGTACAAATATAGATAAAAATCTTGGGCAGGGATTAACATACCCATCTTGTAAATTGCTTCTCCACGTCCACGAGTCGTAAGAATATCAACTGCCTGCTCGGTTACAACTAGACCTACAATTAACATAACAAAAAATACTATTGCTTTTTTCAAATTTCACTCACCTCCCTTTACAAAATAGTATAGCTGTAAAAGCTAGTGAAAAAAAGAAAAAACAGGACTCAGTAAAAAGGAACCTGTTCTTAAATTCACCTTTTAGTTTACGTAAACATTCCCTGCTCCGCTTGCACCGTAACCTTTTGGTTGAGTTAGTCCAGTGATTCTGATATGATATCCACTACCTGCCGGGATACCATCAAAAGTTCTACTGTATCAGGTTTTTGAAACATTTTCAGAACTGTTTCCAAATATTTTCTCTGGGACACTCCATTCTTTCCATCCATTCCATACATCTTGCACAATCTCATATCTATTAGTAGCTTCTACGTCACTAATACCTGTGTCTTGCCATCCTTTGATTGTCGCTGAATGGGATGCACCAACAGAAAAAGCGTCGTCCCCAATTAGTACAGTTCCATATTTAACCCCACTAAGTCTATAATAGTCTACAGTTGCATTTATAGAAAATTTTCAGATGGATTCAGTGCTTTAACGGTTGCAGGATTGCCATCACCAAGAACCAACTTCCATTCTTCACCATCTTTGATTACTTTCAATTTTTTGTTTTTTCCCATCCTCTTTGATTGTAACTGCTACACTCGAATTGGACTCTTTTTGGGTACCAACAACTTCAATTTTATCGAAATCAGTTCTATTACTGTATTCCTCATACTTCTGAATTTGTTTTTCTTCACTGAGATACCACGAATCTTTGACTAGACTTACTGCATCCGAAAAATTCTTTTCGTGCACAGCAATTAAGTATTTTGCAACAACTTTTTGAGCCTCTTGCTCGGATTGATCGACAGTAGCTTGGGATGTAGTTTGATCTTTTGTTAAAGCTTCTGAAGCAGAAACCGAAACTGAAGTATCAGCCGACGGAACAACAGATGCAGCGGATACAGAAGTACCTAATGCTGCACCATTGTAAGTGTAGCAAGTAGCGTAAACCATTTCTTCTTCATTCCAAATTCCCTCTTTCCATTAATTTTTTGATCTATGTAAGTAAAATCTTTGGATGTACTTTTGCCAAATTCAACTTGGAATCAATCACTCATTTTTTAATATTTGTAAGACTCGCGACTGTTATAGCGATAATTTGTTAAATATTCTAGTGTTTTCAATCATTTTATAGTAAATAACTATTAATCGATCATATAATACTATTTTTGTTAAAATCGAAATTCAGGAAAAAAGTTATACATCGTTTAGGATCGTAGTTTATGTCCAGCATTGCTAAGAATAAAACTTAATAAGGAGGAAATTAAATGGATTTTTTAATCTTGGTGCCACAGTTTTTAATCCAGGTGTTTACTATAGTCGTCGCTTTAGTGATATATGATAGATTTTTCAAAAAAAGATGATCCATGTGAAGCTGAATTACTTGGCTACGGCAGAAATACCTGGGCACGACAAAAAGAGCGATTTGCATCGCTCTGTAACACATTCATTTATGTATTCAGTTGGTTTTCCTGTCCGTAGTTCACTGAACAAAGGGGATCCGGACAAACTCTTTGGTTTGGACAAATCGCCCCCCATCTTGAATAAGCTTCAGACACTTAATGAGCTTATGTCCACGCCTAAATATTCTCCCAGCCGCATATCTGTGTCTGTTTTGACTTTGCTCCAGAGAAATCTTAGTTCGTGTGTGTATCCCCGACAAAGATACTTGGCCGTAATACGGTCCTCCAGTTGATGTTGCTCCAGAACTTTGATTCCACGCCTTCACATTTCCTGGCGTACTCGATACTGTTCCTTTGATACATGATTCCTGCAGCGATCATTAGAATCCAATTTCTCGTTAGTTTGTTTGTTTATAATAATTTGATAAAATGCCCTTTAAAACTTGTTTATAATCGTTTTTATTATAAGAAGAGTTATCAACTTTTATCTTGGTTATGTTGAAGCCATTAAAAATTTTTTCTTCTAGTTCTCTTCTTGCTTTAAGAACCTGCAGCGTTCCTTCTAACCCTTTGTAATTTTGTTTTTTACCATACCCTTGATTCGTATAATATTCAATAAATCCCTCTGACCATTCCTGAGGTCTTTCCTTTACAGCCTTTCTGAAGGAATGATCAAGATCGTTCTGATCTACGTAAAGCAACAATGGATTCAGTGGAGCTACAATTGTTTCCAGTTCGATAACGTAACTTATAACGTCTTCCTTCTTCGCATCATGTTTAATCATCCCCATTGTTACAGGGTTTTGAATAAAACAACAATCAAAAACAAAAGTGTCCGCACCATTTAAAACACGGTCCGCAAACTTCATCCATCGTTCGGTTATCAGTTTCCTGTTTTGATCTAGCGATAATTCATAAATATCATGTTTGAAAACTGCATGAAGCAATTCATCTGGAAAATTTGGCCCGTATTCAATTTTTACTTTCCGATATTCTAGGATGTAATCGTTACCTTGTTTAATCATGAGATTACTTAACAAATCTTTAAACTTTTCATGTGTATTCAATAATTCATCGCATTCATTTTTCTTAAAGAAAGCGACTCCATCATAATCAGCAGGATATTCTGGATTTCCTTCTAAAAACAGCTGGGATGTAATGTTCATTTCCGTAAGAATTTCATAAACGAGTTGAGCAGTTGTTGTTTTCCCGCATCCTGGCAATCCCTCAATCAAAACTAACTTCGATCTCATCAAAAAGCTCCTCCATTCGCTAGTAGGAGGATAAGCAGGTAGGAATCAATAGAGACGCAGTTTCCCACGAATAAAAGCGGATACCATCAGGTATCCGCAGCATGGGTTTATGATACACCTTTCCCTGCATACCCTGTAAGATTAAAGAAAAGCACGCCTAATAAAATAGTGTATTCACTATTACAGGCATCCTTTCGAATTGTTAATCTTTACAGAGTAATCCACATGATAAGGTATGCTCCTTTGTTTGCATCTCTATGGTTTAGATTAACATTAAGCATAGATAAATACAATCAGGGACTTTTTAAACAAACCTGCCCGTTAGCTTAATTCACCGTCATACAAAAATACCATTTCTCGTAACGGCTCAAATCTTGCTCATAGTCGAGTAACGGATGTGCATCCCCTATTCCCAACCGCATGATTGGCGAGAATGATGTCCCCCCCTCCAACTCAGTCCCGCTTCCGCCCCGATGTGGCATGTCAAAAATCATGCTTTTAGGAACGCCACATTTCATCAATAATTGAAACAAATTTAATACACAACAAAAAGTAGCTCCTGCAGGCAATGCAGGAGCTACTTTTTGTTACCTTGCCACTGTTGTCATTCAACTAACGTTCTCTGTTAGCTTAACCAAACGACGAACCTTAATCATCGCTTGTTTCTATACAAGAGTTCCAAACAAGTAAACTGCAAACACTATAATACTAAGAATAAACATAACCCCTCCCACCCTATAACACAAGGAAGTTCCAAAATTATTTGGATATTTTCTCGAAATTATCACTGCTGGTAACCAAAATACAATAGCAGCCATAAATGGAATGTGATACCCCTCGGTTTCATTCGTATATATATCCCAATTGAATAACTTAAAAAGATAAAGGCTCAACATGAAGTCGTTTTGAAATTTAAAATTAAATAAAAAACCTAAAGTTAGAACAACTATTGCAAATGACCCAGTACCAAACGGTCTTTTTATTGTCACTTCATTTCGCTCCCCTGCAAATTGCAAATTGTAGCCCTTTGGCTACAATTCTCATCGAGTTGATTTCCTAATTATATGCTATACGTAGGAACAGTAAATTTGTTGCGTTATCCTGCCCGTTAGCTCAACAGGCAGCCGATATTACGGCAGCCTGTTCTTATGATACCATCGTGTAGCATTAGTTATCTTAATCTCTATGACCTTTAAGGCAAAATGATAAAACGCATCGCCACGAGATTGGTTCTCTATATCTTCATCCATCCACCATACCCCATATGAATAAAAATATGTCCCTTTTTCTGTAGGAACTTGAAAACTATTTTCTTTCAATAAAACTTCTGTAAGTCTCCCTTCATAGAATTGCTCGACATGAAATTTATTCGGTTGGGGCTCATATTTCATAAGGAATTTTACAACATCACCAGGCTTTACTGGAATCGGCTCTTTCCCTTTTAAAAGTTCAACTGGACCAGCTGAATCCACACAAGATGTTGTCCAGCAATATGTGCCAAGTTTTGTTTTGTATATTCGTTTATCAATCTGAATTTGAACCTTTGGTGGTTTCCCTCCCTCAAGGTCCGTGTTTTTTGGCTGAAGACCCATGCAACCAACTACACATATAAGAGTTAGTGCCATAACGAATAACAAGATGACAGTATTCTTCAAATAAACCCTCCTATCTTTATTCGACCCTAATTATTCAACGATAGACGAGGTAAATTTGTTACAAATCAAATTTATGAGATTAGTAAAATACTGTTTAACATGTTTTTTCGGAAATAAGATTACTTGTTGAACTAAAATGCCCGTTAGTGCAGAGACCAACTGATTTAATAAATCCGAGAACTTACCCATACAACAGTTGTTATTGCAATTAATGCGGCTATCAAAACAAATAAAATATAACCGGCTTTAGTTTTCACACTGCTTCGGTTATCATAAACCTCTGGCTTAACTCCTAACCCAAGCCACAAATCACTAATAAGACTCACAACGGCTAACGCGAAATTTTTGATCATCTTCATGTCACAACGCTCCTTGTCCTAGTATTTATTCCCGAATCGATTCCCCCTAAATAATACTACGTATTGGAACTCTCCTGCCCGTTAGCTTAATGAAGCAACGTCAGTCTAATGTAGTGTAGCGTTTAGAAAAATGTAAATGAGCCCATTACAAAAATTCGGAATCTTCTTATTTCCAATTTTACATGCAATGAGCTATTTATGTTCAGTGTAAGGCAGTGTAAGATACTGGTCATTTATAAGACATCATTATCTGCTAACTCATCCGCTTGGCGTTCGTAATCTTCTAAATTAGCTGGGATCTTTAATCTTACTTTATCACCGTCAAGGATTACTCCCATTTTGCTCGCGTGTTTGCTTTTCTCTCTGCCATTCCTCGATCAACTAATCGTTTATAGTAAACACGAAAACTATTTTCACTTATTTTTGGAGATATTATTAGCAAAGTCATTAAGAATCGAACTCTGCGAGTATCTCTAACACCCTCGTATGTCTGCCTACTCTTAAAAACGGATGTTCCCGAGATTTTATTCTCCGCAGCTACACTAAGGTACTTTTTAAGTTCTAAATATGTTGAGAAACGTTCAATATCACCAATGCACCGATAAATGTACAGGCCATAGATTCACTCATGATAGGGAAGGACATAAGTATCATTGTATAAGGATGAGGTTTATATCCTTTTTCTTTACTCCCATAAAGCAAGGAAGTTATCTGTTTATCCATGCTTTTTATCGCTTCATCTATACGCAAGGCCTCTTCAATAAGCTACGTTTGCCGTTCAGCTAGGCGTGGAAGGTTCAAGGCTAATGTGTTGGGTAACAGTTCTGCCAAGGTCATAGAGGCTTTTGTAGCAGTAGTTCTTGCACCATTTGTTATTAGAGTTTGCCTAAGTTCATCTCGAGTTACCTGGGCCATTTCTTGCGCTGTAGGATACTTCTGAGTTAATTTGAGGACACTTAACGCACCTGTCTTTTTAAAGCTCGTTTATGTTCAGGATTGGTTACCGAAAATAATTGCTGGACTTGATTCTTACGTCTCGTTTATTGAGTAGTAAGCAACCAGCGATCCCTAGTTAATGTGCGGTATAAAACCTGCTCTGCACTTGAGGACGAACTATACGCGCCGAACGCATATCAGGATGAAGGGTTTTGTGCCATCCCATATAGGCCATGATTCTAGCATCAATTTCATCGGATTTTTCATTAAGCCCTAGCTGGCGTTCACGAAAATCCTTTACAGCTTTATTTTTCAACCCGATATATAGAGTAGCCTCGATCTAATAGAACTCTAACAACTAAATATGAATAATGCCCACCCGTTGGTTCCAGTAATATAAAGAAATCCTGGGATTTATACTCGAATTGTGCTTGAATATCTTCTAAAGCATGGATAAACTTTGTAATCCCTTGGCTATCTGAGTTAAAGTTCATTGTTTTACTACGTTTCCATTTCTTCTCACTGCGGGACTTTTCAAATGGAATGCAAGCAGCAACATGGAAATCCGAACCAATATCTATTCCAACATAGAAGGGATAAAAAGCTCTTGAGTTGTCTTGGTCTTCAATAATGCTCGTATCCGTAAACATAAAATCATTCAACTTATGATCACTTATTCGAATCATTTGCACCAGATTAACCAGGTTCTCTTAAGAGCTCCGCAATGGCCCCAATGTAGTATGTCAGGTTTTAGATTCGGTGCATTACCCATAATAAACTGAGAGGTCGAGAATCCGCCTCAATAACTTGAAAGGGCTTCTGTTAAGTTCTTTCGACAGAAGGAAACAATTCCCTTCTTTCTCTATTAAGTTCTCTATTTTTCTACGCAAAAAAACCTGTCATTTCGACAGGTTGAATAATCATCAAATGTGCAGCGCCAAAATATGGAGCTCCTCATTTCTGTTAAAGAAGTCCAGAAGGATGTCCTGCCGGCTCCAAACCTATTCTGGGCGGTTGTTCCCTGAGAGGTCACTGCACAATTATATATACGCCTATTAAGGGCTAATTCCTTCTAATACGGTACCAGTTACCACAAATACTTTATAGAAGTCTTTCTAAGTTCCACATTAGACTCAGAGGTTAACAGGTACTACGGTATTTTAGCATGTTGCTCAAAAGTGGTAAAAGCCTATTTATTGAACTAACGTTCCTCGTTAGCTTAATTCCGAAATCTCTCGGGCAGACCGAGGGGCGATAGTCCCAATGTTTGAATAGGTTGTTATCTGATGGATACGCCATCTAGGAAACACTAACATTTCTTTTACTTAATTTCTTAAATACCGAGTAATCCTTATTGGACTTAATAAAACTTAATATTTTTTCGGCACATTCTATTGGATTCATCTCTTCCGTATTTACTTCGAGGTCATATTCATCAATGCAATATACTTTGCTGAACTGTGAAGCTGCTAGTCCAATCTGTCTATCTCCTCTTGTTTGCTCTCTTTTTATGAGTTCTTCTTCCGAGCATATTACACCTATAAATAACGTAGGCTGATCGAAAAATTGATCAATAAACTCATTAAACCTCTTGTCATTGTCGATTATGGTATCTGCTATTACATTAAAACCCAATTCTAATAACAATTTAATTGTCGAATGGTACACTGAGAATATGGAATCATCAAGTATTTGTGAGACAACTTGATGATCTATTTCTTTTGGAGGATCATCTGGAAATTTATTATTAATAAAATCATAGTAATTATTAAAAAAATCATCAATTGATAAATGATAAAAAAGGATCTCTTTCTGATTTATCAGTTCAGTCGATATGGAGGTCTTTCCGGAACTTGAAGTTCCATTTAGAAAAACTAATATCCCTTGCTTCAATTTAATCATCCCTTCAAAAAATAATTATTTCGTATCTTTCAGATAACGTTATATTCACAAAGTTCATTAAATTATCCAACTCAGAAAATATTCGAGAAACGATTGAACTATCCTGTCAGTTAGTTCAATAAAAAGAACGCTCCCGCGCCTTCGCTTGGGCTACGTCCTCCTCATTATATTCCATTTCCAATCACCTATTAAAGAGCGTACGCGGGTAGCATGTAGTGCTTAAACAGGGAACTTATCTTAACCTAAGCACTAAGAAAATACTTTATTTTCTTTTAATATTAAAAAATCGAAAATAGAGCATCCCCCAAGGGATGCCCTTCTTTCACTATATTGCATTAATGGTGAATTGTCCTTTTGCAGCTTTGATCTCAAAGTAATATTGTTTATCTTTATTTAAACCGATCAGTTGTTTGCTATTGCCAGGAGACACCTGAAACTCATCAATCACGATATCTCCCTGTTCATCTTTAACTTTCACAAGCACATTACCTGCACTGTTTGCATCATTTATGATTGTCTTATCCCAAAAAACACTATCAAATTTGACGTAATCTTGACCATCAAATTTAATACTGTTCCATTCATCAGTTTCTTTTTCAATAGCCATAACTGAGATTATTTTAGGAGAAAAGTAATTATGGACAGTTTCTACATTTTGATAAACTTGATAAGAACAAACAAAAGTAATAGTTAAAATAACAAAAATAGCACTAGATAAACCAATTTTCTTAAATTTACTATTAAGCATATTCATATACCATCCCCTTTTAAAAACGTGGCAATATAATTCGATTGGTTACTTTATTATATATACAAGTCTTTAGAGGAGTAGTACAGCATACCTGTCACTGAGGGAAAAGACTTTTTGTATTGCTAGTTCACTTATTTTCTCCGAATAATCGTATAGAATAAAAATACCTGCATAAATAAGCAGACATTTCATCCTCATGTATTTGTGGTATAATGGATATAAATAAAAGTAGCCGCGATGTTAGCGCATCACGGCTACCCGACAAAGGCCGGTGGGCAACCACGGCGAGATTTCAGTTCAATACGAAATGAAAAACCACCGGATTCCTAGGCTCCCATACCTATTCTCGGTGGTTTTTCTTGTCTTTGCGTGATTGTTTTCATGCCTGAACCAAAGTCTTCAGACCAGTAGTAATTACTGACCACCTTTAGCACAGCGTCAAGAGTCTTCACGATAAGTTCAAGAGACGGGGCAGCCCCTCTTCGAGTAGCTTAGCCGTGTCATTTCCCACCGGTTATCTTATCCTATTAATTGGACCATAAACGAAATACTAGGAAATAGAATAGGAACAAGAAGCGCCCCGAATTCGGAATGCTTCTGCTGTATTTCCAAGACCAGGAATCCCTCTGACGTAGCTTACTAAAGAAAATGTTTGGCTTGTGGTATCGTTTGCAGCGTTTGCGCTATGGATCAGTCGCTCAACTGTCTCCCTGTCAGGACCTCCAGGTTCACTAAATGAGTCTCCATAATCACACGCAAGCATTTTGCTCAATTAGACAATGGGGTAAATAAACTTAATTATTTCTTTTCCTCTTGCACGTTAACAATTAAGTCTGCAAGCTGTTTAGCATCCTGTACTTTATGGGATACTACCACATTCCCCTTTGTGTCTATAATCCCATATTCACCGACCATCCCAACTGATCCAGTGTTATCGTTAAAGAAAACAAGTCGTTTAGTCACAGCTGGTTGTTCACCCCATATACTTTCTATGTCTCCCCCCAAGTATTTAGACAAAGAACTGTGTGTTCCATCCAGCTTAGAAAAAGTCTTTTTTCCCTCCCAAGCTAAGCTCATATAACCATTTTTCAACTCGTAATAATAAATACTGTCACTCCAAATAAAATACATCTTGGAAAAATCATTCTCTGGAAAAATAAAGCTGAAACTTTCTCCTTCAGGTCGATCTTTGGATACATAGAACTGAACTCTTTGCAGTCCAATAACTCCCAATCTAGCTTTTGCCAAATCACCACTTTGTATCAACATTTGTTCATTTTGATCAGGGTTTATAATAGCAATACCATTGTTCTTGGAGTCCCAATCTACAATAGCATTAAAATTCTCGCTAATAAATCTCAAAGGAACATAAGCCATGCCGTCTTTCATAACTGGAAGAGTGCTAAGGCTTATTTTTTTATGATTCTTAAGAGCAACGTTATTACCAACAGTTAGCTGTAGACTATCGCCATCACAAATCACAGTTATCGTCTTACTTTTACTATTCCAACCGACTTTGTAGTCTCCTAAAGACTCTACAACACGTATAGGTACAAAACTAGTATTGTTTAAAACAATGGGACTTTTCATATCAGTAAGAAGATTGCCATTTGCGTTTAATTGAATGGGCTTCGCCTTTGCGTTAGCCATATTTCCTGAAAGTATAAGCAGAACAACAATACTAAGAAAAGTTTTCTTCAATATAATTCTTCCTTATCTGTTTTAGATTGATACTCCTTATTTTTGACGCTGAATGACTATCGTGCCTAGATTCCCCTTTCTTCACATCCAATTTTTCTTCATCCCCAAAGAAGATAATCTAGTTTACCATGAATAACTTTTATATGGTATTATTTTCTATAATCGAACTATAAAGTACCAAGCTAATTCCTTACTGGTAATTGAGATACTACTTCCTACCGGGGAATCTATCAAATTTTTCTATGGTAACAAAAATGAAAAGGAGACTTACATTGATCTTCAAAAACAAAAGACGCTTGTACAAGCTTTTTGCCGTGGTATTTCTCTTGTTGCTCTTCTTGAGTGCTATCCTGCTCATCAATTTGACGCATACAGAAGAGATCGCCGATCCTGATATGATTGCTCGCACAGTCCTTAAAGCAGGAGACACTTCCTCGTTCAAAATTGACAGGCTGAACAGCTCGTTTCAATGGTTTCATAGTCTGGATCGGGCAATCCAATTTAAAAAATTTGATTTTAAAGTTCCTGATCATCTGCCCGAGGGTTATCAGCTTGAAATTGTAGATTTGAGTACGCTTTTTTCTGATGCCAACCAAGCTGATCTTCTTAATGTCGTATCCATAATGTTCGTATCGAAATTTGGCAGCAAAAATGAGCAATTTATAGAGATGCTGGCTTCCAAAGGGAAAGGAAATATGTTGGAACATAATTTACTGTGGGGTGCCCCAAACTCACAAAAGTTAGCACAAACTCAGTTTTTCCAACAAAGTGAGGTTACATTGGGAAATGTAAAAGGCGTGTTATTCACGAAAAAGCAAGGCTCTCAGCATAATCGAAAAGCAGCCAACAGCTTTGTCTGGCAGGATAACGGTGTATCGTATGCAATCAATTGGGAGAAGCTCACACAAAAAGAAATTGAAAAGGTTGTACAATCCTTCACTTTCCCACAGCAAGTCCAACGTGTTCGTTACGACGGAGAAGGGAATTCATTTCCTCTGTACGATGAGACGGATTTACTTGCAGTGAAGGATATTCTAGGCTTTAAAGTGAAATTTCCGGACAGCTTGCTGAACACTCACCTTACGCTGAATGACTCGATCTTGTTGAGGGCGGAGGATCAGAATACTAGTTACTCGTTTAGACAAACTGCAGATGCTCTGTGGAACACCTATCGTGCACCGTACAATTCCACAATTTATGATGACCCGAATGACGAAATTTTGTTCTATCAAAGTAAAGTGCCGCTTTTTGAAACGACTAAGCTCTCGTTCATTCGTAAGCTGGAGATTAGTGGGGTTGAAATTTCGGCTTACGCCGACAACAACCACATCTACTTTGGACCTCTCTATTCCAGCAACGACAAATCAAAGCTCAAAAGTCAAACCTACTACTTTTGGAAGCAAAATAATGTTTATTATGCTACGGCCTTCCTAGGTCTGGATAAAAACCAGGAAGATAGTTTGAGGCCTTTAGTTCTCACTCCTCTTCAATAAGATTGAAGTTGCATAATAAGTTATCCCCCCCAGTTATGAATTTGGGAGGCTTAGTGTGTTATTAAATTGAAAAGGGATTCTGTCGAAAGTAATGTTACCCAATGAATGGTCTGTGAAGGCGTCCTTTGAAGTAATTTAGCTCATTCCTTTTTCCTCTGCTATTGAAAATTAATCTGCTTCTACTTTCGACTCTAACAGAAAGCGGGTATTGGGATGATTTTTTTTAAAAACACGCTTTCCTTACTCGATTCGGGTGGAGGAAGCGTGTTACTTGGTGCCTATACAACCTAACAGGTAAAAATATCAAGTACACCCCAGTTATGATTTTGGACTCTAGAGCTCTATAAAGAGCTTTATTGGGTCGAGTGTTCCTTTAATTAGGTGAAAAACTACCATCGTCTGATGACGCGACTACAACTAGCTTTTTCTTACGTAAAGCAAGGATTCATTTTCTTCGGTTGTGCTATTTGCTTTATCTGTAAACAATCAGGAATTTAGATGCTGAGCAATCCAACTATTTAGTGCTCATGCACTTAAGTCGTATTCAAAAAAAACCACTGTTCATTGTATCTGTTTATTCTACTAACCCTTATTTTTCTATTAAATAAAATAAAGCAAAGTAAAGTAAAGTAAAGTAAATATATTCCAGAGATTTATCCAGTATATTTATAAGGAAACTGTGTAAATATGGCCCATTGATCAAAAAAATATCAATAGGCTGCAATATAAAAAACACTATAAGGTTTGTTCTAAAACAATAACGACTCTGCCCCGTCAATCACAATTTGTGCGCCAGTGATGTGACGCGAATGATCAGATGCCAAGAATGTCACCAAATCAGCAACCTGCTCGGGTTGCCCCGGTCCATCTGCCAACGGCTGATCTCCTTCAGGAAATTGCACAGGGATGGTAATCTGCTTTAACCCTTCTGATTTCTCCGTGGTTTCATCAATATTCGTCGAAATAGCCCCTGGATAGATGACATTGACACGAATACGGAACTTGGCCAGCTCCAGGGCTGCCATTTTAGCAAAACCGGTTTGACCTGCCTTTGATGTGCTGTAGGCTGACATCCCAAAGCTGGTAAAACGCTGATTTCCATTAATCGAGCTGGTAATGATAATGCTGCCGCCACCGTTCTTTTTCAAATGTGGTATTGTGTACTTCACCGTCAGGAAGGTTCCATCCAGATTCGTTGACAATGTTTGCCGCCAATCCTCAATGCTAAGCTCCTCGATCGGTCCGACGACCCCGTTAATCCCCGCATTGGCAAAAATGATATGCAGTCCGCCAAACAATTCAACCGCTTCCAGAACTGCTTTTTCCACACGCACCGGATCGGCAATGTCCACGTCAAAAGCCCGGGCTGCCCCTTCACGTATGGCATTAATTTCTCTTTCCGTCTCCAAAATACGATCATTACTTACGTCAAAAAGAGCGACATTTGCTCCTTCTCTAGCCATTTGAATGGCCGTTGCCTTACCAATGCCAGAGCCAGCCCCCGTAATTAGAGCAGTTTTACCTTCAAACCGTGCGCCTCCTGCATATGTGTAGCTCATATGTATCGCTCCCTTTTAATAATCTGTATAATCACAAGATTACCCAAAAGGGTATACTTTATAATCACCATTTTTGCGCATTTTTTGCTGTTCCGTTGCGATATTCAGGAAAAGATCGAATATTTCGTGCATTAGTACTTCTTTTCTTCTTCTCTCTCGCTACATTCCGTCAATATCTTGCCTATTCGTAGTTTTCTATGGATTGATCAAAAAAAGGACGTTCTACAACCATAAATAATGGATGTATACGTCCTTTGGCTTATTCATTTACCACTGCAGCTCAATAAATGCAGCATCATCATCAAGTCCCCCGGTATGAGACGCATCCAGCAATACCTGTATCTGCTCATCAGGGACAGGCTCGCGAATAGGATCTAAATCGGACAAACCGTCCGTATATACTTGTAATCTCATTGGCATATCTGCGGGTATGCTTCTTTCGTACCAATGCGGCTTCCCTCCAATCGGCCCACGGCTTGTAGACCAGCGCTCCGCAGTAGAGAAGGTATGATCAAACAGTTCGCTGATTTCTTCCGCACCGTTCCACAATCGCAAACGTGAATCTCCTTGCCAGGCAAGTCGGAGACGACCACGGGTACCTCGTTTCGGCAGTTCGATTTTACCGCAAATATACATGGACTGGCTTCCCTGACGACGTTTATCTTCCAGTACTGAACGCATTAAGCCTGATTCGTGATCCAGAGGCTGCCGATCCAGTTCCTCAGTAGCTGTACCTGCCAGACGCTCAAGATACTCCTTCAATTGATTAGCAGACAGATCCTGCCTCTGTTCCATCCAATCCAGTAAAGAAGACCCTAGATAGCGGGCTGCAAAATCTCCTCGGTAACTGAGCCCGACACCATCACACAAGACAAAACAACAGACAGATTTATGAATACGTACTGCGGCAAAATCCTGTCCGCTTTCCCCCATGCTGGCAGATTCGGCAGACCTTCCATAGCCATAACGACACATAAAGCGACTGTGATGAGATGATAAAGGCTGATCGCCTGTCTGAGAGCTTATGTAAGCAAATTGCTGAGTCAGCCTTGCATTCAATCCTTTTTTTTTGCTCGTGGGGAGCAGGGACAGCAGTGGATTCATGCTTTTACCTCCTTACCGTACAGGCGTTGCCGCTGACATTTGAAAACCAATGGACACCAGTTCCGCACAGGTTCCAGGTAGCATCATAATGGCTCCTTCACCTAACTGATAATCTGCCTCAAACAGCATTTCCCGATAGCTTTCAGGAAGTACAGAAGACATATTACGTAATTTCACAGCATGTTCATCCTGCAACGGCGTATTATGCGTCAGCCCTTTCCAGCGACGTGGGTCCTGAATAGGCGTTTCCAGCAACCTGTCGGATAAAAATATATTTTCCACCAGTACATTGCCGTCTGGTACACTCATGTTCATAATGCGCTTCGCAATCGGTTCCGGATCATCGCCTGTGGAAACACCATCTGTCATATGGCAGACCAAAGGTGCAGGACAATCCTGCATCCCTGGTAATTCCGCCTGCAAAATACGTTCAGCTTGCAAGAAGGCTTTTGCTGAATCTGAGAATCGTTTGGGTGTCAAATCAGGCAACGAACCAATGGCCGCAATTTCATCAATTCCCTTGACACCATTCAGCAGGTCATACACGTCGTCACTATAAGCCAAAATTGCAATCCGATAGCGCGCAGTCAACCGATTTCCCTTGGTCGATCGGAAAACCATCTGTCGGATCGCCAGCGATATAGCTTCATATACAACGTCAATACGCCGCCGCCCTTCCATCAGCATGTTCATCGACGCGCTGATGTCAATCAGGTAAATGATCAGGGCGGGAGTACGTTGTGAAGCCTGTATTGTATAGTTCATGGTTTGTACATGCTCCCCTCAGTTACCTTCGATCTGCCTCTGTTTCCTAATCTATCATTCTTCCATATATAAACATATGAAACATCAAATTTTAGGCAGTCTAAAATTCGTATCTCCTAAAAAGTTATAAATAGAGGAAGCCCGATAGCCCACTTCACCTACTGAACGATAATAAGAAGGATTACTGTCATATAATGCTCTAAAACGTTTGGCAAAGCTCTTTGCCTTCGTCGTGCTTCCACCTTCCTGAGAAGCATACGCCTTGTTGTACAAGGAAATAAGCTGGAGAACATTCTCCTTGTTACGTGACTGTATAGCGTCTTTTCGCTTTTGTTCCGCCTCAGCTGCTGCTTTACGAGCTGCTTCTTCCTTGGCGGCACGAGCTTCCTGCTCCTTTTTCAAGGCCAGGTATTTTTCATACTTTGCCTGTTGATCATATGCTTTTTGCTTCGCCAACTTGGCAGCAGCCTGCTTGTTTTGTTCCTTTTGGGCGAGATAAGCTTCATATTTAACCTGTTGAGCGATCAGAGCTTGTTGTTTCTTTTGCTCTTCCTGTTGCTTTTGAGCAGCAAGAGCCTGTTGTTTGGCCTGCTGTTCAGCTTCCTGCCGTTGTTTCTCCGTTAGCGATTTTTGAGCGGCCTCCTGCTCAGCTGCCAACTTTTCCTCGGCCGCTTTTGCAGCCTTCAATGCCTCTTCTTGCTTTGTAGCCTCGATTTGTCGCTGATTAGACTGATCTGCAAGAATACTCACAGTTGGGATTCCAGCTGCCAAAAGAACAACTGCGGCCGAAGCTGTAACGATAAACATTTTGGAGCGATACCAGGCTTTCGATTTTTCAGGTTGCTCTGGCATCTTGGGATTCAGCTGCTCCTCCAGTCCTGTAATCGCAGCCGACACCTCCACATGCAAAGGACTGCCGTCTTCTACAAAGTGATACAACGAACGATAGACTTCCAACGCTGCAGCAGGTTTGTTCTGCTGCTCCAGTTCACGCGCCTGTCGAAACAGCTTGTCCGTTACTCCACGCTCTCCCTGCTCTAGGACATCCTGATTTAGCAATGCAGCCTGTTCAGCTTTGAGCGGTGCAGGGGTTGCCAAAGAGGATACCGTTTCACTTGAGGACCCCGCCGCCGCCGATTCTATTGTTTCTGTCACAGCTGGCTCAGTTTCTATAGTCTCAACAGGAATTTCCTGTTCAGTAACCGCATTAAGTACAACCAACCATTCGCCAAAGGTAGGACAACTACTTAAATCCTGACTATCCCAGGCACGACTAAATAGTTCTACCACCTTGCTGCCCCAACGGGATTCAAGCGATTTCCGTAAAATAAAATAACGTTCGCAAGGCGTCTGCATTTCATGCTGATCAAAATAACTTTCGCCCCACGCTTTATCGACCACCACACGGTCAGACCAGCCTAGCATCTCCCCAATAATGATAGCCCCTGCAAAACGGTCTGCATATGCACTCCATAACCCGCTGTGAACGGTACGATGTGCAGCATACCCTGGCGATCCTGCTAATAGTGCATCTGGACGATCCATTTTGGTGCTATACATTTGCTCCACGTCTACCAATTCGACAGCTGACGTGCCTTCAGGCAGTTCCACTTCAGAAAAAAACGGAAGCATAACATTAGGCGCCGATAAATCACAGTGAGCCAATCCTTTTTGCTCCATCGCTGAACCGATCCCTGCCAGTGCTCTGGCTAAAGCCAGACTATCGGAAGCCTCAAGCTGACGCTGATCTGTGAGACAATCGAACCATGTCATACCATGAACCCATGGCATCAGCACCGCGTACAGCAAATCAGGCTGCTCAGCGATCAGACTTCCGTTTCTTTCTGGAGTGAGCACATCACGCTTGCATACCTGCAAACCGGGAATATCCCCGTATGTTTCCATATGCTCAGATTGATAAACCATAGCCGGGATGCGGAACTTCGGAAAAAACACTTTAAGGGCTTTCGCCTCATGCGGTGCTCCGTTTTTGGCAATCAGCTGGTATACAATTCCCTGCCTCCCTGCTTGTGCATAGGCTAAACCGGGTGCAGCGGGATGTCGTCCAACCACATAAGCTGTGCCGTTTATGATCAATTCGTCTCCCGGATTCGGTTGAAAAGACATGAAACATCCCTCTCCTTATATCGTTCAGTATGCTAGTTTTCCTCACCTTATTATATACGTCTATGGATGGCAAGAAAACCGGGTATCCGAAGATCGCCCGGTTTTTCCTGTACAATCTGTGCCAAACCGTGAGGAATGGGTTCACATATTGCTTCTTTATAGAGTGATATATGATAAGTTAATGCCGATCAGGCATGACAACTTATTTTGCTTGGTCAACCGTACGGAATTTGTTAGCGATAGCTGTCAATTCTTGGCTAATGCTATTCAAAGTCGTTACGAAAGCTTGCATTTGTTTGCTAGCTTCTTGGAACTCTTGGAAAAAGCGTTGTTTAGTCATACCTTCCCATTGACCTTCCATACCGGAGATGGATTGAGTCAAGCTGGAAACGATCTGCTGGCTTTGCTCACCACTTTGTTTAAATTGGTTAGCTACCTGATCAACCTGTTCTGGGGTAATTAAAATGCGTCCTGCCATTTTTTGCGTCCTCCTTGATGATAAAAAATGTTTTTGTTTAGCTGGTTCAAATTGTACTATGGCTATTTAATTCCCTACAAAAGGCAAAGGACCTAATTGCAATAATCCCACTTTTTAACTAGAAAGCAGCATCTAACAGTACAATCTTAATAAAACAACCACCTAATAAGTCCCATATTAGTCCCATAAAACCGGGAATGGTATAACAAATTCATATGGATTTACAAGTCGATCCAGATCATCTCGGAACGATCCGAACTAAGCGACAGGCTGATCTCTTGCTATAGACGGGTCAGTAAAATACCAATCCTGCGGACTGCTAGAAGACGCCTGCTTCAGAATATCCTGATGCAGGGTGCCTACATCCGAAGGCTGTACACCTGCAATAGCATGTACGACAGACTGCGGGTTGGAAATTAGACTGCTTCCTTCCGAAGCTTGCCCAGGCAGAATAGACGGTGATTGTTGATTCGACCAATCGAGCATCGTGACGGGTCGTCCCAATGGTTGGCTGGCAAATGGCAGAATCGTTTGATAGTTGTGGTCAACAGACTGAAACTGCTCTGCCTTTCGGTTCAGTTGTGTACCTGATGTATGGAGATAAGCATGAATCTGTTCTGACATCCGCTTGGCTTGCATCCACTGATTCAAGATCGCCTCACGTGCAGATACATCCCAATCCAGCGATTGTAACGCCTGCTCCAAACCTGCTGTTAACTGTTGAATTTGCTCCGCCGCATGCTGTAGCTGCCCGCTAAGCCCCCGAAGCACATCCGGTTCAACTCGAATGCGCATATCCATCACCCTTCTTCTGTCACTTCTTCAGTCACTGCCGACTGTTTCAACCAATTCAATAATAAATCCACAAACTGTTCTCTTGAAGCCATAGCTGCAATCAACCAGTCTCCGTTACCCGCAGAGCTCATCCGAAATATCCAGTTCATTGCAGGACACAGGACAAAAGCTGCCCGTTGTGACTCCCACTCTCTGCCGTTCCAGACCAGCAATTGCAATTCTCCCTCGGCTACACGGGAACTCAAAGACTGAGCCAGTCTCATCGCCCCCTCTTCATCTCCGCTAGCTTCGGTTAGCTTACTGCTGATTTGAGACAAACTTTCTCCAGCAGATTGCTCGTAAATTTTATTAAAAGCCTGCTTGGAAAACATAAGCGCGGGAGATTCAGGTACAAGCCGATCAACCCAGCCCATTTTATCAATCAATGTTTCGCAAGCCTTTTCCACATTACCCAGATCGTACAGACGATATTCATCGGGTTCGTCAACAGATTTCACAAGCTCCACCACACGCTCATTCGTGCAATGAAGATAGCCTTCAAACTGCTTACCTCCCCTTACATAGCGTATACGGCAAGCCCTGTTGGATAATCCCGCGATAGCAACTCTTGAAAAAACGGTAGGAGGCATAGCCAGCTCTTTGCCCTTATCGGCCTGCTTCAGATAACCCTTTTCCAGAAGAGCAGCTTTAACCTGCTCCCACTCTTCCGCCAACTCCTCTGCTAGATAGCCCTTAAACGGATCTTCCACCCCAAGCAGTCTGTCAGAACCCAATACGCCTGCCAGAAAAAACAGTTCCTTTGCCTTGAGGGTTATTAACTTCTGCTTGGAAGCTTGAAACGTTAACATTATGAGCCACCTCCCTTCAAACTACAACATGCCATCGGTCACGAATTTTCGTTATCCAATCCTCACAGCTCATTTGCTCTGAGAAGGGAATCGCCGCTTTTATCCTGGTAAATTTGCGTCGTACGTAGTATCCCTGCCCAGGAGGCAGGACTTTTAGGCCACCAGCAGCAGCATTTGCTTCCGAATAAGGGATACGAAAGAACGATAAATCATTCGAATCCAGTGTTCCAAAAAGCATACCGCTTTGGCTTGCCTTGACATCATTAAACCAGTCCACACCAAAGGTAGGGAAATCAGATGGCACACCCGATAGCACGACATGCACATTGCGATCACGTCCCAACCGTACAATGGCGGAAAGCTGATCCTTTATCATAAAATCGTTCAGTTGCTTGCTTAACATATCCGCATCATCAATGACCAGGAGCAGTTCGGGATCATTCCCATCCTTGCTCCGTTGTTGAATGATATCATGCACCTGTTGTACCAGAGGTCCCATTTCCTCCTCGCTTTCGGCAGCAGCCTTGACATGAGGAAGATGTCGTAATCGGGATAGTCCCCCGCCTCCATAGCGTGTATCGATCGTATAGACTTGCATTTGATCCGGTGACGTGTAATAAGCGAGCGAAATAATCCAACTCATCAGGAAGGAGGTTTTTCCACCCTCCATTGGACTACCTACGATAAAATTAGGCCCTTCTTTCAAATTCAGGAGAAAAGGCTCAAGATCGTCACTCTGTAGGCCTACAGGTACTTCATAAGGAAGCGCACCTGATGGTCCACTCGTCCGATCCCACTGCTGAAGTAATTCCAACAGTGGAACCCGCTCAGGCAATGGGAGAATGGCGGGTGCGTGCTTGCCCTTCCATCCCTGCACAATGCCAGCGATATTGCGACGCAGTTGTGCTGATCGTTCCGCCTCATCTTCTCCTGGTGAAGGGAGTGCCGTCTGGAACTCCAGCGGAGGAACATGCCCTTTAACCAGAGCCCGACCCGGAATTAACGGTCCTGGTGTTTTGGCTGGTCGTCCTACCGCATAATAGTAGTCACTAGGATCAGCCAATTCGAAAGAAACAGCATTAGGTATGTTACTGCGGAACTTCTCAAACACATCGGTAATCCGGTTCGCTGTAATGATAAACGTGATACCTAGACTGCCACCTTCACGCAAAAGAGATTCCAGCAGTTCATTTTCATCCGGATAGGCATTTCGAAAATTAAGGTATCCATCAATAACTACGACAATTTGCGGAACATCCTCGACAGCAGAACGTCGAAAAGAACTTATTGTTTTGACGCCAGCCTCAGAAAGCATTTCCTTGCGTAGGGCCACCATCTTGAACAGATAGCGGAACAACCGTTTAATCCGGTCATCCTCCTCGGCCATCATAACAGCACCGATTTGTGGAAGCTCTCCAAAGTCGCGCATGGTTCGACCCATATCAATGATATAACCGTTCCAATGATTCGCAGCGTAACGCTGAGCCGCGGACATCAGCAACGTATGCAAAAAAGTCGTCTTCCCCATGCCCGGCATGCCATACACAGCCCAATGACCATGATCCAGCGACGCATACATCGGCTCCTGCCGTTGATTCGGCAAATCATCGACCAGCCCAATAAGAGACTTGAGCTCCAAGGATGATGATGTACTATCTATTTCGGTACATTGCGGTAGATTAGTTAAATCCAACATTTCTGGCAGCGGCGGAAGCCACGGTCCCTGAAGACGTTCGATTCCTGCCTTAGCTGCTTCTTTTGCAATATAATCAATAAATACCTGAAGCTGTTTGGGAGCTTCTTCTCCTTTTAAGCCTGAGCTTGCCCGTTCGCCACCCGTCAATAGCGCTTCACGTTTCCCGTTCAGTCTCACTTCATGAACAGGTAAGGCAGAAGAAATGTCTCTGTTGCCTATATACGGCGCACCGCTCCAAGCAAATTGCATTTCTTCAAACACTTCGTCGCTACCCACTTGAAAATATCCTCGTCCCGGCTTCGTTATCCACGCGGCATTCGGTATTTTCAACATATCACGGCTATCACCTTCACTTTGCACCCGCAAGCAGATCCGGAACCTGGAGTTACTCCAAATCTTATCATCTACAACACCAGCAGGCTTTTGAGTCGCCAAAATCAGATGGACACCTAATGTCCGCCCAATTGCGGCAATACTGATTAGCTCGTCCATAAATTCTGGCTGATCCCGCTTTAACTGTGCAAATTCATCAATAATAATAACCAGATGAGGCAGCGGTTGTTCCTGCCGCTGCCGGAGTAGTCTGTAATATTCATCAATATGTTGTAAATTGCCCGCATCGTTCAATATCTTCTGTCGACGAACTAGTTCTGCTTTAAGAGATATTTTAGCACGCTCAATCAAATTATTGTCCAGGTTCGTGATCGTGCCCACAACATGCGGCAAGTTAACGAACGTGTTGGACATGCCTCCACCCTTGTAATCGATCAGCATAAAAGCAAGATCATGCGGGTGAAACTCAGCAGCGAGCGAGGCTACGATAGACTGAATAACCTCACTCTTCCCTGAACCTGTCGTACCGGCGATCAAGCCATGGGGACCATGACCTTGACGCTCTATTTTATCATGCAGGTTAATCATAATCTTTTTGCCGCCTGCCCGCACGCCCATCGGGACGGGTAATGTATCAGGATGGCGGTTACGTCGCCACCGGTCTGCCACATCCAGTTCTTCCACACTTGCTACACTCATCATATCAAAAAGAGGCAGAACAGCGGGAATATCAGAAGCCGAAGAACGCTTCAAACGAATAGGCGCCATGTACCGCGCCAATGCATCGGCTTCCTCTTTGGACAAACGATCCGGTTTAAAACTTTGCTGTTCAACCTCCGCTGATTCTGATTTAAGGGCATATACACCCTGTTCCTTGGAAGCCTCCACAATCAGCTGACACTGCATTGGCAAAGCCTCTTTACGAGAAGCCAGCACAATCGTACACGCATCTATGGCTCGGCCGTCCTCTAGCAACAACGGCAGCAAAGGTTCTTCCTCAATCAGTTGGGTATCAGATAAAACAATGACATAACACGGCGCTTCCATACCTTTGCCCTGACGGTCATTGCGATTATTTTTTCGGCGGTTCAATCTGGCAAACAGAAAGTCAGCTAATTGATGGGCGCTACTACTGCGGTCTGACATCATTCTCTGGATTCGGTCATCATCCCACACATGCGGGAGCCAGCGCATCCAAGACCATTCACTTTCCTCTCGCTCATCATAGAAGGAGGCAATTTTCACTTCATCCGGCGAATGACGAACCGTCACTTGTGCCAAGATGACTCTTAACGCAGCCAGGGTATGCTCCCGCTCGCCGACCAATCCAACCACTTTGGATTGAAACAGCGGTAATGTGATGGAAGCAGCGTCCACCAAACGAAATTCTTCCTCCAGTTCATCTGCAGCCCCCAACAAGGGATCACGGTCATAACCGTCAGGTCGTGGAATTTGTAGTTTAATATGAAAGGGAACTTGTCCGGTCCCGATACGTACCTGCAAAAAATCTTCATCCTCTGGGGATCGTTCCCAAAGAGAACTGTTGCGGTTTTTTACGATTTGAGTGCATATTTGCGGATCACCGTGAATTTCATATAGTGTGCGAATTTGCTCTTCGCGTTTCATTTCGAGTTCTTCACGATGCTTTTGGAGCTGTTCCCGATACATTCGGTCCCGCTCCTCCAACTTGCGCTTATATTCCTTCTTATTATTTAAATAGACGAAAAAAGGAATCGTATAAGATGTAAGCATCATGACCACAGTAACCATTTGGAACATCAAATAGTTACTGTTGCCCATCTTGCCTGTTCTGCTCATATATACGTAAAAGCCTACAGTCACCAACGTCATCATTAACGGAATAAGTATAGATATAATAGAAAAAGACGGCTTGCTCGGCTCAGCCGGAGGCCGCAAAATCTCCAGCTTCTCCTCCCGGAGGGCCGGTCTTAATCTCGGGGATCGCTGGTATAATACATTCAAGACAAAAGTCCCCCTTTTCGCTTACTATTTCATTTTACCAAGGTTTCATATTATTTCATGTGTGTATTTACCCATTTTTTTCAGTTTGAAACAAAGAACGCCTTCCATATACAGGCGCCTCGTCCTGAGTTGTCGAAAAAGCTCGCTGAATGCGCACAGTACAGCCTTCCCGCAAACCTGCTCCTGTGAGTAGCTGGTTATCCTCCACTCTGAACCAAAGCCCTTCTGGGAATTTTGCTTCCATAATATATTGCATGCCTTCAGCCGGAGGCTCACCAAAAATACGCACACCCAGCATCAATTTTAAATGTTCCACCGAGTATTCATCAGCCACCTCAATATCAAACCACTCTGTTTCCTGTCGTCCTGAAAGCACGGTCAGGATCATCTGTCATCCCTCCCGATCCTTAATTTATACAGCAATACTCACGCAAAAAGCCTATTTCTACGGAAATATGGCTATCGTAACTGTAGCATCCGTCTATTAGACTGTCAATTTGTTACAAAATACCCACGCTCAAAATAAAACAATGACTTTAGGCATGCTTAAAATTAATGCTAGAGTCATATGAATCAAAAATAGGTATTTACAAAATTTAATTTGCGTGCTTACGTTATTTTGTCGATTAGTTAGAACTAAATTCGATTGTTACCCAAATTGTTGTGAACACTTTGTAAATTTTTCAGACCTTTATGTTTTTATAAGGTGTTTTTAAGGTAATTTTAAGAAACGGGCACTACAATAAAGCCATGAAATAACTCAGGTGAGGTGATTTTTGTGAGAACATTAATTACATTTCAAAACAAACGTATTCCCGTATACTTCAATCAAGAAAATAAGCAACCGGTACAAAAAACCTTAAAACTTCTAAGTAATACTTTGGAGAACAAAATCTCCAGCGGCAAGCGTGCCCTTCAAAAATGTCTTAACTCTTTGATCAGTATAGAGATTGTCGGTTGTGAAGCCATCCTGCATAGCGTTAGTGAAAATGATTCATTGGCATTGTCCCTCTATTAAGAGGGACTTTTTTTTGTTTGCATTAGACACAAAAAAGAGAGGGGCATTTCGGCACCCTCTCCAAATCAGCGGTTTTGAAACATGCTACATATGACTTACCTCAGCCTATGCATTTGATCGGACTCTATTTATAGTATTCTGCGATAACCCTTTTTACCGCCTCGTTCCTTATTCTGCGCCTTCTCAATTCGTATTCTAAACAGTTCTAGTAAATTAGCGCGTGTATGCTCTTCCTGGCAGTTGTCCAGCTTTTTTAAGATAAAACGGTCAATGGACATATGACTCAGGCTCCTTTACAGCAAGCTGCCCCTGCTTTTCAAGGGGATGGTCAGGCTATCCATTTTTAACCATTCCACCTGTTGTTTAAACACGCACGCTTTGACTAGGATAAAGCAGGCGGGATTACATACCCTTTAAATAGGGTAAATACATAAAGTTTCGAAAGTTTTATCAGTATAGCCTGGAAGCTACGGACAAGGAGCGAGCAAAAACCATGAGTAAGCACATGATGACCAAAATAAGCTGGAACCTTTTATGTATGTTCTTCATCCTAATTATGCTGGCTGCATGCAGCAGGGAGAAAGCCTCAACTCGAAGTATGGCCCAACACGAAGCTGAAGCACGTGCCTATACCGTGACAGGTAATCCGAACCAAGCTGCATCATCCCTTGATGAACGAGCCGCCAACGATGCACCTGTCCATCAGCAAGGCAGTAGCTATGTCGAAATATCAGGTGACATAAGTATTGATAAAAATACAGTGAAGGTTACAGGACATTCTAACCTGCCTTCTGGAGCACGGATCAAAGGGAATCTTGCAGTCAAAAACTCTATGTTAACCGGATACACGGACGAGGCAACTATTCAAAAGGACGGAAGTTTTGTACTCCAAGTGCACCGACCTGGTATACAGGGTAGTATGGATCTGACTGTTCTATTTCGCCCGGATGACCAAGACAAAGAAATACGAAATTTGTATGGTAGTGGTGGCAATAAATTAGAAGGCCCTTATGTATATCAATACGAAGAAAACGAACAACTTTTGCAAGAAATTCGGATAGGTGCTGAGTTTGATCCTGAACAAGATCGACATGTCCCTCTAATCAAGCCTGTCTGGAACAAACCAAAGGACTACGGTAGCCCTCAAGTGTGGATTAAGCCTGATGTGAAGCAGAAAGGAAATTATTATCATGTATATGCACGCAGCAATTTGCTCGAGGGTTCGGACGTCAAGCTCACAATTGATTTTCCGGGACGATGGCAGTTTGGCTACGATGATCAAACCAAGGTCATGCCTGATGGTTCCTTCAGCATGAGGGTCAAAAAGCCGAGCCTTGCCAACCGCTACACCCTGGTCATAAGTTTCGAACCAAACGAAGATATGTGGACCAACGCCAAACAGGCTTACGGTACAAATGGAGAACGTCTTGCGGGATCTTTAGTTAAATCCGCAGACGACAAAGAGGGCTCCAATCGGATTGAAGCCCGTGTCCAAATTCAACCCAAATCGTAACTAGGCAGCCAAAGGAATCCTATATCGTCTAGACGTTATGGCTGTATCGTGACCGGCGTTCCTATACTTACCTTCTCCTGAAGCTCCAGCACATCCTTATTCTGCATTCGAATACAGCCATGTGACACCATCTGGCCAATGGACGATGGCTCATTGGTGCCGTGAATGCCATAATGCGGCTTGGACAGCCCCATCCAGAACGCTCCGAAAGGACCGCCCGGATTGGGCTGTTTGTTAATAATCGTAAACTGCCCATGCGGTGTCTGTGTAGCCACCTTCCCAATACCGACTGGATAACTAAGAACGATCTGACTTCCATCTTTTAAATATAGACGACGATCCGATAAATCCACCACAATGCTGTAGTTCGGCATATGTTCACCCCTTTACACCATATGCCGACTACCACATAGATTTTCTTATTTTTCTACAAATGATGTTACAAAACAGCTCGACTTACCACTCCACATCACGTCGCCAACCGCTTCGCTGATCCTTACGGCCCGGAGTTGTACTTGAACGGCTATCCTTTCTACGTCGGTCTGCTTCCTTGCGTGCCTGATACTCTAGTTCCCGTTGCATCTTGCGATAATTGTTTACTCTAGATTCTGATAATTCCCCTTTTTGGATAGCTTCCTCCACCGCACAGCCAGCTTCTCCCTTATGCTTACAATCGGCAAAACGACATTGCTGCGCGGTTTCCATAATATCGGCAAAGGTATGAGCTACACCCTTGGAATCATCCCACAGATTAAGCTCGCGCATCCCGGGTGTATCCAGCAAAACAGCTTGCTTTGCAATGGGAAAAAGTTGTCGGTGTGTGGTTGTATGCCTGCCTCGGCTGTCTTCCTCCCTCACATCCTGTGTCAGTTGAACTTCTGCTCCGGAAAGCCAGTTCACTATTGTGGATTTGCCACTACCAGAAGAGCCAGTCAAAGCAACCGTACAGCCAGGTTGAAGAAACGCTTCCAGCTGCTCTCTGCCTTCGTTCTGCAAAGCAGAAATAACGATAACAGGTACTCCAGGAGCAACTCCCTCCGCTTCTGCAACCCGCTGTTCGACATCGTCACAAAGGTCACTCTTACTCAACACGACAACCGGGTTTACGCCGCTATTCCAGGCCATTATTAAATACCGTTCTAATCTGCGCATATTAAAATCATGATTCAACGCATTAACAAGAAAAAGCGTATCTACATTGGTTGCGATGAGTTGCTCTTTCGTCTCAAAGCCCGCGGCCTGTCTAGATATTTGGCTTTTGCGTGGCAAGACAGCATGGATTACTGCATCCGATACTTCGTCCGACGTGGTGATGGCCACCCAATCCCCTACAGCTGGCATTTCCGCTGGATCAACCATAGCATGCCTTAGCTTACCTGAAGCAGCTCCCCAGCGTTCCCCATCCATCGTAATAAGCTTCACCTTTTGCCCATAATCGGCAATCAAGCGGGCAGGACGTATCTGCGTGTTTCCTGCTCGTTCCTCATAGCTTTGCTTCCATTGGTCCCAAAAACCGTTCCAGTAATCAGACCAACCGTATTCGTGTATACTCATTATTTTCCTCCTGAAATTATGTTTAATTTTTCTGGATGTAACGTTACTCGATAGGTGTACATTTTCTCTCCGCAAGCAAACAACGCAAAAAATCCGCAGGGAAACCCCTGCGGAGGCTATACAGTTCAGGCGATGTGATCCGTTCGTTCACATATGCAAGCAGTCTTACATAGACCACTCCCAAAACCAACAAACGGATAACAAAACACTTGACCATAAAAAAATCCGCAGGGAATCACTCCCTGCGGATTTCGTTGGTTCTACTGTCCAACCAACTGCTGAGCAAAGACTATAGATCTAACAGTCTTTAGCCGTGCATCGTCCGTGCGGGAGACAAGTCATTCTGCTGCTGAACCCATCCACTCATGTTCGTACGCATATAACATCGCCTCCTCCTAAAATTTCCTTTATCATACAAGTCCATCAATTGTCTGTCAAGGCTGATTTCAAATATTTTAAACTATTTCAAGTTTCGTTTAACGCACTTGATCCCATCGTGTCCACATTTCACGCGGATTCAATTCGTACATTTCCCGCTCTCTGTACATAAACTGATGCATGATCAGTTCACGCCGAATCGTTGCAAAATCCTCATGGTATTGCTTGATCCATTCGTTTAGTTCACGTTCAGGATAGATGCGGCCTGGCTCCAGCTTTTCGGCGAGCATCTGAAGTACGATCAATTTTTTCTTATACTGGGCAGGAATTTGACGTAACTTGCCGTCCTTGGCAAAAAAATTGCGTAAAACCGTTGCTTCCAACGTTTCATTCAGTTCGGACATATCTTCCTCTTCCTCTCCTTTTTCAAAGATAAAACGCACAGTCGCCTCGGCATGCTGCCGAATCAGCTCTGGATTCAGTGTAAAATACACCGTGTTTTTATCACGTCGTTCCTTAATTAACCCAACCTCACGGAGTTTGGAAGCATGATGCGTAACTGTAGGCTGTGATAGGTTTAGCTTTTTCGCCAAAGCTTGGCCATGCATCTCCCCACGGGATAAAAGGAGTAATATTCGCATACGTGTCGGGTCCGCAAGTGCTTTATGATAATTGACCATTTTATCTAGTTGCATTGTAACTGCACCTCTTTTCACTACTACAGGTTTGCTAAGCAAGCGAATTCGCTTAATCTAAATAGATGTTCATCTAATTATATGTATGTTAAAAGTGTCTGTCAATTCTTCCCTCACATTATCTCTTTCTGAAAACGGCTGGATATTATGCACACATTACGGTAGGATTATTATTTGAAAACTTCTCACATACTGTGCTATTTGCATCAATTCTGAGATCCGTTTGACGAAATAAACCAATATAACTGGAGGTTCATCCAAATGCACGACGTAATCATTATCGGTGGCGGACCTTGCGGACTATCCGCTGCAATCGAATGCAGCCGCAGAGGTTTGCGAACGATCATTATTGAAAAAAGCAACATCGTTCACTCCATTTTTCTGTATCCGACAAATATGCAGTTTTTTAGCACCGCCGAACTATTGGAAATCGGTGATGTTCCGTTCAGCACTCCCAATGACAAGCCTTTTCGTCATGAAGCACTAGCGTACTATCGCAAAGTAGCCTCACATTATAACCTGGACATTCAGCATTATGAGGAGGCTCAATCCATTCAGCGGCAGGAAGACGGTACATTTACCGTACATACCCTAAGCAAACGGGAAATATCCAAGAGCTATTCGACACGCTATGTCGTAGTGGCTACGGGATATTTTGATCATCCGAACTATTTAGGCATTCCTGGGGAACAATTGGATAAAGTCACTCACTATTTCAGCGAAGCTCATCCCTATACAGGAACCCGAGTCGCAGTCATCGGCGGCAGTAACTCTGCGGTAGATGCTGCAATGGAATTGGTGCGGGTCGGGGCTACGATTGATATGGTTTATCGTCGTAATGAGTTGTCCCCATATATCAAACCATGGGTTCGTCCATTATTCGACAGTATGGTACAAAAAGGGAAGATCACGCTGCACTTAGGCGCACGCATTACCGAAATTCATCCAGACCATGTCATCGTCAGTCCGATGAATACAGAAGCGTTCCAGCTCGAAAACGATTTTGTACTGGCACTAACAGGATTTCACCCAGAACGAAAACTACTGGAGTCTGTCGGCGTCCACATGGCTGAGGACCTGGACAAACCTGAATTTAATCCAACCACGATGGAAACTAACATCCCAGGTATATATGTCGCCGGAGTTATCGCTTCAGGCAGCAATGCCAATGAAGTGTTTATTGAAACAGGGCGCTGGCACGGGCGTCAAATCGCCGAACATATCCAAAGTTAAACGATCGAAGGAGAACAACTGAATGGATTACAGCTCACTTATCTTACTGGTACTAGCCGGCCTTGGAATTATCAGTGGCAACTCAACCGTGACGATTGCTATGGTTGTACTACTACTGCTGCGGGTAACCAGCTTTCATACTGCTTTCCCCTGGCTTGAAAAGTATGGCCTAACGATCGGAATAATTATTTTGACGATTGGGGTCATGACCCCGCTAGCCAGCGGTAAAATCAGCATCAATCAGGTGACAGAGTCCTTCCTGCACTGGAAGTCCCTGCTCGCGATTGGTATCGGAATTCTGGTAGCCTACCTTGGCGGCCGCGGAGTAACTCTGATGTCCGGACAGCCTATTATTGTAACAGGTCTACTGATTGGGACCGTCATTGGCGTTGCCTTCTTTAAAGGGGTTCCGGTTGGACCTCTGATTGCTGCCGGGCTGCTCTCCTTATTAATCGGTCGCTCCTAAATTTCTAGACACAGGATTAAAAAGAGCCGTTCAACAAATATACAAATGAATGATAGCAATCTGCATATCTGGCTGAATTCAGTCCCGCTTTGTGTTATACTCATATCGCATAATTTGGTAAATGCAGGAGGCTTGACCGATGTCTCGACAATTTGTAACGGAAGCTGTAATGGTGGCTATATACGGCCAGTTGCTTACATCTCCCGCCCCTGTGGAATATATAGTGCCCTACACATCACTGCTAGAGCTGTACGAATTCCAGGACAGCACAGAGCCTCTCATGGATAACCCTATGGACGATCAACATGTGAAGCGAAAGGTAAGTGAGCTGATCAGTTATTTTGAAGAACCGTTGAATCAGAAAAAAATTCGACGTGCCCTTCAGATGCCTTGGGCGAAAAGCTTGCCGATCCTATTCGATGCCAATACATCACTCATTGTCATTAATGCAGTTGATACGGCGCATTACGGAGAATATTTTGATCCGATTGAAACCGAACTGGTGTTGACAGCTCAGCGTGAAGCATTACCCATCCTGACTGATCAACTGGACTGGATCCACCGCATTATCGAAGCTTCCGTACCTGTACATGTGTACGATATTGATGATTTTGATTTTGCAGTCGATGGTCCGATGTTTAACAACCCTTAACATACAACATCCTGCCCTAACCACAATAAAGCGGCGGAGTATCATGTGCAGCTTCATCTCCTGCCACACGATACTCCGCCGCTTTTCATGTCCAAAAACCATTACTGGCACGCTATTTTTAACGTGGAGGCATTAAGCTTGTTCATCCTTTTCATAGGTGTAAATAATGTCGTCATGTTCCTTCAAATACTTCACTTCCAGATGATGGCCTTTCAGATACCAGTAATCCTGATCCTCCATATAAAACGTAATGCCAGCCGCTTCATGCTGTAATGCGGGGTGCTGCGGAGGCTCTACGGCAATTCCCAGAGAAAAGCCTGGATGCAACCCACCGCCGGAACTATAGCGAACAAAAAAACGGATGGAATCTCCACGATTCAAACCAAGCTCCTTAATGTACCACTGTGCCGCAGGTTCAGTTACCTGTATGCTCATGCGTTATGCTCATCTCCTTGTACAAATGACGTCTTGCCAACTATATCATAGCATCTTTTGGAATAACGACCAACCGTCTCTCCCCATGCGTCTTCCTGGACAAGTCATATACATTTTTTTGAAAAAGGTTTGACAATTCGCAAAAGAGGGTGTTAAGATTCAACCATACGAGATCCATTTTGAAATTTATTACCAATTTGAACGATAACTCATGTAAGAATGAACCCATTTTGAGGAAGAAAGGAGTGTTTCCGGTGCTAAAATTTATGATTGTATTTCACCCACATCTACAAACACAACAACTTCATACCGGAGCATCTCCCCTGTCGCATCCTTCAGAATTGGGCCATTCCTGTTGTATGGTTTAATACGAGTGGCTGCCTGCGTTTAAGCAGTTTTTCAGTGGCGAGTATGCTGAGAATACCTGCGCGCCATATGATATTGAGATTTAAGGCATATCGTCTGCGGACGGTATGCCTTTTTTGCGCCTGTTGCCGAATTATACTTGTGGCAGCAAGCCGCTGTTGTTTCTTCAAAATGGTACACAACTCTCGAATGAACTTGACATGAAAGGATGGGATTCCTCTTGTTTTCAGTACTCAAAAATTTAGGCTGGTTTTTTAAAAGAGAACGAAGCCGATACTCTATTGGATTGTTTTTGCTGATTGCGGTTGGCGTTTTGGAGCTCGCTCCACCTCGGCTGCTAGGCAGCGCCATTGATGAGATTGTACGTGGTTCGATTTCCTGGTCCTCGCTTTGGCGTTATATTTTGTACATCATAGGGATTCTTGCCGTCATCTACTACATTACGTACATATGGATGCACAAGCTGTTTGGTGGTGCTAATCTGGTGGAGCGCTTATTGCGCACACGTTTTATGAATCATTTGCTGCGGATGACCCCTCCATTTTTTGAACGCAATCGTACAGGTGATCTGATGGCTCGTGCCACGAACGACCTTCGCTCTGTAGCAAGTACAGCAGGCTTCGGTATGTTGACATTAACAGACTCCACTGTCTACCTTACCGTTGTATTGGTTGCCATGGGCACCCTGATTAGCTGGAAGCTAACACTGGCGGCCATTCTGCCCCTTCCTTTTATTGCGCTGGCCATGAGTATTTACGGTAAAGCCGTACATGAGCGTTACACACTGGCACAGGATGCATTTGGCGATATGAACGACCAAGTGTTGGAGTCGGTGGCAGGTATCCGTGTCATTCGAGCTTATGTGCAAGAACGAATGGACGAAAAACGTTTTGCCGATATTACTGAGGATGTGTTTCGTAAAAACTTGGCAGTTGCCCGGATGGATGCTCTCTTTGAACCGACGATCCGTTTATGTGTAGGACTTAGCTACGTTATCGGTCTCGGGTATGGTATATATCTGGTATTTCATAACGATATCACGCTAGGCGAACTAGTATCTTTTAACATGTATCTAGGAATGATGATCTGGCCGATGTTTGCTATTGGCGAGCTGATTAACATTATGCAGCGCGGTAGCGCTTCTCTGGACCGGGTCAATGAAACTCTCGATGTCCAGCCAGACGTTCAGAATGTAGCTCAACCTGTTCCAGTGGATCGTCCCGAATCCATCACCATGAAAGACGTGACTTTCCGTTATCCTACCTCCACTGTTGACAATCTGTCACATGTGAACCTGGAGCTCAAACGCGGAGAAACACTAGGTGTCGTTGGTCGAACAGGCAGCGGGAAGTCCACTTTGCTCAAACAGCTATTGCATGAATATCCGACTGGCAGTGGTGATATTTTAATTTCCGACACCCGGCTGGAGGACATTGCAGTAGAACAATTACACAGCTGGATTGGCTACGTGCCGCAAGAACAAATCTTGTTCTCCAAATCGGTGCGCGAGAACATTCAGTTCGGGAAGCCCGGGGCAGATGATGACGACATCATGGAAGCGATCCGTACGGCTGCCTTTGACCAAGATTTGGGTACCCTGTCCGATGGGCTGGATACACTGGTCGGAGAAAAAGGCATCGCCCTGTCCGGTGGTCAGAAGCAGCGTGTTTCGCTTGCGCGCGCCTTTATCGGTGATCCAGATATTCTAGTGCTCGACGATGCACTGTCAGCTGTAGATGCTCGCACGGAAGCACGTATTATTGACAATATCCGGCATAAGCGCTCGGGTAAAACAACCTTGATCTCCACTCACCGTCTATCGGCTGTAGAGCATGCAGACCGGATCGTCGTGCTGGAGCAAGGACGCATTATTGAGGAAGGAACCCACAACGAGCTGCTTCAGGCTGACGGATGGTACCGACAACAATATGAACGGCAACAAGTGGAATCTGATCTGACCTCAGGGGAGGTATCCTAATGAAACCCAATATCGGCAAAAGACTGTTCCAGTATGCACTGACGAGCAAAGCGGGTTTTATTGCCGCTCTTATCGCCTTGGCTATTGGAGTAGCCGCCGAGCTGGCCGGTCCCTTCATCGCCAAAACGATGATTGACGACCATATGCTCGCTATTGAAAAACCATTTTATGAGACGACTAGTGTGGACGGCGCTGTAAGTTACGCTGGAACCCATTTTAAACGTGAAGATCGCTTTGAAGCCGGGGAGGCCAAAGGGCGCGAAGCGAGGATTTTACAAGTTGGCAAATCTTTTGTATTTGTCGATGGCTCTATCCAAGTAGCGGATGGTAACCGATCCTTTACGAACGGTACGTTGACCGTGACACGCAGCTCCGACACCTTTCATTACAAAGCCAAGGCTTTAACCGCTGATGAGCTGTATAGCTTTTATAAACCAGAAATGCCCGGCATCTTTCAGCTGATTGGGTGGTATTGCTTCTTTTTGGTCGTTTCGATTTTTGCCGAATTCGGCAAAACATACTGGCTGCAATCCTCGGCGAACAAGGTCATTCAGAAACTTCGACTTGATCTCTACGCACACATTCAGCGCTTGCCAGTTTACTTTTTTGATAACTTACCCGCAGGCAAGGTCGTATCCCGTGTTACGAATGACACGGAAGCAGTCAAAGATTTGTTTGTGGCTGTACTCTCCAACTTCACTTCAGGGATTGTAACGATGACAGGGGTATATGTTGCGCTCTTTTTACTGGACTTCAGACTGGGTCTGATCTCTCTATTTATTGTACCGTTACTGATCTTATGGATCATATTGTACCGCAAGGTTGCAACCCGCTATAACACGATCATTCGGTCCAGACTCAGTGAGATTAATGCGATTATCAATGAATCCATTCAGGGGATGTCCATTATTCGCGTATTCCGGCATCAGAAACAAACACAGCAAGAGTTTGAAGAGTTGAATGATGACTATATGAAGCATCAGAATAAAATGCTGAATTTGAACGCTTTTACTTCGCATAATTTGGTCAATGTATTGAGAAACCTCGCCTTCGCTGTCGTGTTGTGGTATTTTGGATCTGCGGCGCTTGGCACTACAGGTAGTGCGATATCATTAGGGGTATTGTATGCCTTCGTCGATGTGTTGGGTCGTTTGTTCCAACCTATTACGGGTATGGTCAACCAGCTTGCCGTACTGGATACTTCCATCGTATCCTCAGGACGTGTATTTGAATTGATGGACGAAACTGGAGAGCCGGTGACAGACGGTACTATGCCGCGTTACAAAGGCCAGGTAGAATTTAACGACGTTTCCTTTGCCTACAAAAAGGATGATGTGCTTAAGCATATTTCCTTTACAGCACAGCCTGGCCAAACGGTTGCCCTTGTCGGGCATACCGGATCAGGTAAGAGTTCGATTATCAACCTGCTATTCCGGTTCTATGATCCGCAAAAAGGGACGATCACCATTGACGGAACGCCTGTCAAAAATATTCCTAAGCAATGGCTTCGCCATCATATGGGTATTGTTCTTCAAGATCCATATTTGTTCACAGGCACGGTAGCCTCTAATGTCAGTCTCGGAGACAGCAGAATTACAAGAGAGCAGGTAAATAAAGCGCTGCATGACGTTGGAGCCGACAAACTGTTAGCCCATTTGCCCCAAGGATTTGATGAGCCTGTTATTGAAAAAGGCAGTACCTTATCCGCCGGGCAACGCCAGCTTATTTCGTTTGCTCGCGCGTTAGCCTTTGATCCTGCCATTTTAATTCTGGATGAAGCTACCGCCAACATTGATACCGAAACGGAAGCACTCATCCAATCTGCTCTTGAGGTGCTTAAAAAGGGACGTACGACCTTTATCATTGCCCACCGTTTGTCCACCATTCGTAGTGCAGACCAAATTTTGGTGCTGCATCGGGGTGAAATTGTTGAACGGGGTAGCCATGACGAGCTTATGGCCCAAGGCGGACGTTACTTCCAAATGTATCAACTCCAGTCAGGAACGGTTGCAGCAGAATCTGCGTCTTCCTCAGCTACATCTTCTGCGCAAAATGACTTACTTACAGGCAAAATCGCATTTAAAGCTTAAATGATACTAGAGCTTGGGCTTACAATTAACATTTAGCAAGAAAAAGCCAGCGGTCCCCATTCTTATGGAAACTCGCTGGCTTTATTTTATATATTGACATATGGCTTAAAGTTTTATTTAGCTACAGACGTGCCTGTTCCCGTGGGCGGAAGCACAGTTCCATCGACTGCTTTGAGCGTAACCTTATACTTACTGTCTACCAATGTACTGGTGTGGGTATCCGTAATGACTTGAATATTCATTTCCCCCGGTTTTGGACTAGTCAGCTTGTAGTAAATGACTGCATTCGTATCATCTACGTAGTCGATGTGATCCACTTCAATGCCGTATCCTGGGTTAGGTGCCTGCAGACGGGTGATGGTCACTTTGTTCTGCTGATCATTCGCCTTCTCTATGTTCATACTAATATTGGTTTGTTGGACCGGATCTACAGGCTCAGCTGGATTTTCCGGAGTGGCTTGCACCGGTTTATGACTTTGTACAAACTCGGATGCATGGTAGACCATTTCTGCTGCCTCCATCCGTGTTACTTTACGATCCGGGTTAAAGTTGCTCTCCTCGTCCAATTTTGCAATTTTGGTCAACAGGAGAAATTGCACTGCTTCGTTCGAGTTTTGGTCTAATTTTTTGCCATCTGCTACATTAATGAACATACGGACCGTAGGATATTCACCTGTTGCACTCACTGCTTTATACAGAATATTCGCGAATTGTTCCCTTGTCATACGGGTGCTCGGATCAATATCCGGTGACAGAGGGATTTGGTGCTGGACTGCAATCCGGTAGGAATCGGCATACCATGCGGAAGCCGGAATGTTTGCAAAGGAGCCCGTTGTGAAATCAGGCATAACCTGAAGATCCATCGCACGAACAACCAAGTGTACTCCTTGTGCATACGTGAGTGTTTGATCTGGTGCAAATTTATCCTTGGTTATCCCTTGAATAATTCCTTTGTCCTGAAGTGAACTTACGATCTTCTCCTGCTCAGCTCCCTTTATATCACGAAAAGCAGAAGCCGACGTAGCCACAGCCAATGAACAGACGACAAGCAGCGCAGCTGCCACGCTTTTATTTTTAATCATGAGATACACCTCCATGTTTACTTTGCTTCTATACTTACGGACGCAATAAAACCATCAAATGTTTCAAATATGCACAAATTGGTTGCAAAACAATGGAATACCATGCGAATAGTGTAACCCGTCTTGCTCTTTTCTGCTCACCATCTCCATGCAAATCCAAAAGTGTCTATGACAGTTTTCCTTTTGTAGCACCTTTTAGAGAAAAAGAGCTGACTCGCAGTAATTTAGCTAGCAAAAGCAGCAGTGTACCTAACAAAAATACCCACTTGTGGTAGCTTACATCCGGTTAGGGGCTTTCAGTCCAAGAAGTCGCAGTGTACTTGCCAGCATATCCGCAGTCTGTTCCGCCAACTGAATGCGCCATTGTCCACCATCGACAATCCTTTCCTTAGCATAAAAACGGTTGAACGCTTGTGCTGTATCTAATGCAAATCTCGCAATAACTGAAGGTTCCAGTTGCCTAGCAGCACGTATTAGCTGTCCGTGATAGCGATCCAACTGCTTAAGCAGCGCCCATCCTGCGTCACCCAGCATTTCATCCGAAACGATATTCAAATCAGGAGAATGCCCGTCTTGGGCAAGGACGTTGTCACTGGAATTAGAATCAACATCAGAGCGGGCGCGAGCTTTCTCCAAAAGACTGCGTATGCGCGCATGAGTATACTGCACATAAGGGCCAGTCTCACCTTCAAAGGTCAGTGCCTCCTCTAACGAAAAATCCACTTCATTCAGACGGTTATTTTTTAAATCGCCAAAAATAATCGCTCCGATGCCAACGTCTTCAGCTATTGCCTGTTGCTCCAGCAAATTGGGATTTTTCTCCGTAATGATGGCTTGAGCACGCGCTACAGCTTCATCCAGCACTTCCTCCAGTTTCACCACCTTGCCGCGTCTTGTGGACATTTTTTTGCCTGCAAACCGCATTAAACCAAACGGTACATGCTCACATTGCTCGGCCCATATCTCCCCTGCATGCTTCAGCACCGCAAATACCTGTTGGAAATGTAACTTCTGTTCCCCGCCAACGACGTACAGCAGGCGATCAGCCTTCATCACTTCATGACGATAAATCGCTGTTGCCAGATCACGGGTGGGATAAATGGTAGTACCATCTTTTTTCAAAATTAGACACGGCGGCAGTTGCTCGTCTTCCAGACGAACCACAAGTGCTCCATCACTTTCTTCCAGCAGTCCTTTTGCTCTTAATTGGGCAACAACTGCCTGCATCTTATCATTGTAAAAACTTTCCCCCAACACATGGTCAAACGAAATGTTAAGACGTTGGTACATACGGTCAAATTCACTCAGACTGACTTCAACAAAAAACTCCCACAGCTGTTGAGCCTCAGTATCCCCCTGCTCCAAACGTCGGAACCACTCGCGGCCTTCCTCCTCCAAAGACGGATCATGCTCGGCCTCCTGATGAAAACGGACATATAGCTTCAACGATTCCCCGATCGGATCATGTTGTAGCTGCTCCTCATTGCCCCATCTTTTATAGGCCGCAATTTGCTTGCCAAATTGTGTCCCCCAATCCCCTAGATGATTCACACTAATCGGCACATATCCGGTTTCACCAAGTATGCGATACAAGGCGGCACCAATAACAGTAGAGCGAAGATGACCGATACCAAATGGTTTGGCAATATTGGGCGAAGACATATCAATCACTACTCGCTGTCCATATCCGGTATTGGGCTTGAGAAACTCAGCCTTGCTCAATTCAGCAAGCATCGGTGGAATATGAACAGATCGATCCAATGTAATATTTACATAGGCACCCGATGCTGAAGCAGTTAGACCCGCTTCATGGCTTACTAGCTCTGCCAATTCCATTGCAATATGCTGTGGAGACTTTCGAAATTTTTTAGCCAGCGCAAAACAGGGAAACGCCACATCTCCCCATTCAGGCTGCGGAGGCACCTCGAATAAAGATAAAACTTCTTTCTCCTCCAAGCCCGTATGAGCTACAATAGCTTGGGTAGCAATCATCAACAACATGTTCCTCTCTCCTTCTTTTTATAAGATCTAACAAAAAAAGCCCTCGCCTCTTGATATAATCAAGAGACGAGAACTTCGATATCCCGCGGTACCACTCTTCGTAAATCGGTTGTATAGCTAAAGCTAGCTTACACAAAATCGCGATTTCACTCCATTGACAAATAACGGTGTCTGCCGGGCTGATCTACTAGAAGCTCTTATCGTTGGATCAACCGTCTCCCGGGTGCGCTTCACATCGGATTTCATACCGGCTTCCACCTTTTCCGGCTCGCTGTAATGATACGGTTCCGTTGCTACTCTCCCGTTCCTTGACGTTAATTCCCACCATTATACAAACCTATTTAGTAGAAAGCAACCTTTTATTCCCTCTTCAGGGACTAGTTCTGTATATGTAATTACACTGCCACCAATTGGCGACAGGCCTCAACACAATGACGGCAGGCTTCTGCACAATGTTTGCAATGATTATGGGAATGCTTGCTGCATTCAGCAGCACATACCTCACAGGCTTTGGCACATAGCTCACAGATTTCCTCGGCAAAATCCGTTCCGCGCTGCAACATTTGAGAAGCAAACCCACATATCTCTGCGCATTCCCTACTCACTCGAATACATTCACGCAGCATAGCTAGATCATATTCCTTCAAACTTGCTACATAGCATACATTGCAAGCGTTCATACATTCCAGGCAAGCATCCACGCATTTTTGGTATGAATGATTCATAATACATTACCTCCCAGTTGTTGATCCTGCTGTACTATTACCCGCTGAACCTTGAAATTAATCATTTTATGTTCGCGCTTTCAACAAAATAAACCCAGAAAATCCCGACTTATGTAAGGAAGTGTACTATATTCCAAGGTGTAAGCGCAAGGATATTAATCACATAACTTTTTAGCCTTCGTTTCTGACTTGCATCCAGTCTGTCATTCCTCTATTGTAAAAAAAGAGTATGCTTAACCACTGATCAAGGAGTGAACATTGTAATGAATATAACATCTGTAGAGGAGCACCGACAGGAATCTCCGCAACAGGTTAACTGCATGGTCGTGACCGTCTCGGATACACGTACCATGGAAACCGATACTGGGGGACGACTGCTCAAGGAACTACTAGAAACGAATGGGTACAAGGTTGTTCGATATGTTATCGTCAAGGACGACTATGAAGGAATCCGGCAGTTGGTAGCCGAAGCTGCGGCACATGAGGACATCGAGGCTGTACTTTTAACAGGTGGTACTGGCATCTCTCCGCGTGATACTACGTATGAAGCCGTCTCCTCTCTACTGGATAAGGAACTACCTGGGTTTGGAGAAATCTTCCGTTACTTAAGCTTTGCTGAGGACATTGGATCAGCAGCTATATTAAGCCGGGCTGTAGCGGGCACTGTGGGCCAGACAGCTGTGTTTTCTATGCCTGGCTCCCGCGGAGCCGTTCGTTTGGCAATGGAACGCATTATTGTCCCTGAGCTGCGTCATGTAATGAGAGAAATTTATAAATAAGCTCCTATTTACACATGCAGATACAAAAAAGGCACCCCATACATAGATGAGGTGCCTCTTCACATTATTCCTTTTCTTCAACTTCGGGCTGCATGTAGCTGTCAATCAGCTTTTGCTTCAGCTCCCATACCTTCTCACTAAGATTTACGCGATAAATTTCAGGGTTCAGCTTCCGCAAATATTCTGGCCAAAACAGTTTCAACTGTGATGCATGATAGGCACGAATTTCATCCAGTTCAGGAAGCTCGTATACCTTCTGCCCATTTACAAAAATAGGTTCAAGCATCGGTACAGCTTCGTAATTTTCTACATACTTCTTCATATATGGATGCAAAGGGTTAAACAGCTTCAGGCGCTTACCATTACGCGGACGTTCTTCATCCGGGAAAGAAATGTAATCAGCTACAGCTCTCCCTTTCTTCTTATCCACAATGCGGTATACATCCTTTTTACCTGGTGTAGATACTTTTTCCGGGTTACCCGAGATCTTAATCGTCGGCAACATTTCACCGTCCACTTCCCGCTCAACCAGCTTGTACACTCCGCCCAGTGAAGGTTGATCTGAAGCTGTAATCAGCTGTGTTCCTACACCCCACACATCAATACGTGCACCTTGGGCTTTTAGATTGAAAATCGTATTTTCATCCAAATCGTTGGAAGCTACAATTTGTACGTAATCCAAACCTTCAGCATCCAGCATTTCCCGTGCCTGAATAGATAGATAAGCCAAATCACCGCTATCCAAACGGATGGCATTCATACGCTTGCCTTGACTCTCCAGCATCTTTGCTGTCCGAATCGCATGGGGAACACCGCTCTCCAGCGTGTCAAAGGTATCTACCAGTAGCGTAACCTGATCTGGCAAAACCTTCGCATACACGTCGAACGCCTCTTGCTCCGTCATAAAGGTTTGTACCCATGAATGGGCATGTGTCCCTTTTGTCGGAATCCCAAAGTGTTCGCCTGCCAGCATATTAGAAGTCGCATCGAAACCTGCAACATAAGCAGCACGTGCTCCCCAAATAGCTGCATCTGCCTCCTGCGCACGTCGTGTGCCAAATTCGAGCAGTGTATCGTCACTTGCCACCTGTTTGATACGTGATGCTTTTGTCGCAATGAGTGTCTGGTAATTCATAAAATTCAACAATGCCGTCTCGACAAGCTGCGTTTCCATAATGGTTCCTTCAACACGTACCAGAGGCTCATTCGGAAAAACAAGCGCTCCTTCCTTCATCGAGTGGACCGTTCCGCTAAACTTAAACTGGCGCAATGCCTCCATGAACATGGGATCGTACTTTTCCTCCTGCTCTGACAGATAGCGAATGTCCTCTTCTGCAAACCGCAAGTTTGAAATGTAATTCACAATGCGTTCCAGACCAGCAAACACGGCATATCCATTGCCAAAAGGAAGCTTACGAAAATACGCCTCGAACACAGCTTTACGTTGGTGACTTCCGTTCACCCAGTGGGCGTACATCATATTAATCTGATATTTATCTGTATGTAATGCGAGGCTCGTTGACTTCATCGTATCATCCTCTCTGACTGTCCCTGGATTGGTGACGGCATACCGTCTTATCTGCCCAGATTCAGCAATATCCGGCTCTAATTTGTTATCGGACATTGGTGCACAATCGTTCAGTTATTTTACTTCTTCTGGAGCAAAAGCGTATCTTCAGCCGACCGCACCGTGGCTCCAAGACTTCCCTCAAAATGGCCCAAAGCCCAATCATGTCCCGCCTGATTAAAGCTCGCCACAGCGTCCTTGTATACGGTAATAGCAAAACCTTTGTTGTAAGCATCTACAGCTGTATGCAGCACACATATATCTGTACACACACCAATCAAATGAACTTCCAGAATCCCGCGTTCGCGCAACCTGAGTTCCAGATCCGTACCAGCAAAAGCACTGTACCGTGTTTTATCCAACCAATAGATACGATCACTTTGTTGCTTATAAAGGCTATGGAGTTTACCATACAATTGTCGTCCGTTGGTTCCACGTATATTATGTGGAGAAAACAGCTTACTCTCCGGGTGATAGAGGTCGTTCTCCTCATGTAAATCCACAGCCATGACAACAAAGTCCCCTTGATCCACGTAGGCCTGCGTAATAGCTGTGATCCGTTCATCTAGCTCAATTGCGGGTTGCCCCACAGGCAGACTACCGTCCACAAAATCTTTCGTGTAATCAATAACAATCAGTGCCTTCATCGTACAGTCAGCTCCTTATCATCAAAGTGAGGTTGTACGCTCTATGCGTGACCTATTCCAATAAAAGTTACGTATAGATAGATAAACGCGGTACTCTATCACTAAAGCGATACAACTGGGCCGGTCTTTGTGAATACTGATTGGAACTGAGCGGTTTGCCATTCTCATCTCGCACCTCTTCCAGTATTCCCTGTCTGCTACGAGTCGATGTTATTTTGCGAATAAAATTCGGCTCTTCGAAATCCGGTACGACGCTCTGAATCACCTGATACAATTCACCCAGTGTAAAATGTGGCGGTAAAAACTGCTTGGCTATCGTTGTCTGAAGCATCTGCAACTGAATTTTGCGATAAGCATCAACTATGATATCCCGGTGATCGAACGCCAGCTCCAATTCCTCCAACGCTTCTCTGATCGTAAATAACCCAACCTCAGAAGCATCATCAGCCGCCTGACGCTGCTCTAGCATCCATTCCTCTACCAGTGCAAAAAACGCATGCGATATAATCCACCCACGCGGATCACGACCTGGTCCACTATATACGCCCAAATACTCCAGATGCCCGCCATCTACACCCGTTTCCTCTAACAGTTCCCGCTTGGCCGCTCCATATATGGATTCATCTTCTTGACAAAACCCTCCAGGCAACGCCCAGCGTCCCGCAAACGGCCAACTACGGCGCTTGATGAGCATTACTTTCAGCTCACGAATCGGCAATGTTTTTGTTACCGTCTTGCGCTCACGCTTCGTTAAAGTAAACATTACGATATCCGCCGGAGCACCATCCGGGGTACGGTATTTCTTAATGTTATAAGACGCCTTCTGCGCCTCTTCGTTTATACGATTGCTATCCATTGGCATCACCATATTATATCGTTTTGATAAATTCATTATGACATAATAAAAAATTTTGTCAAGCGTCAGGCCTTGCCTGAATCACTTGCTTGTTGACGCAATACTCGGAAGGTTGCTGTAGCTGTACAACCGAGCGTACCTTCACTATCCCTCACTTCTGCCTGAGTGGTTATGGTGCGGCCTGCCTGATGAACAATCCGTGCCTTAACCTCCAGCCGTCCTTGTCTCATGGCTGACAAGAAATGAACGTTCAGATTCGTTGTTACACATGAATCCATATTTCGTGAAGCCATACTGACCATCCCCATCGCCTGATCCATCAAAGTTGTGAGCACCCCACCATGTACAATCCCCATCACATTGGTATGGTGTTGTTTGGCCTCCAAAGCGATATGTGCCTCGTTAGCATCAGCTGTAATCAGCTCACATCCTAAGTACTCCCAAAAAGTATTTTCTTCACCTTCTAACATCTTACGCAACTTATCCATTCCTCGCTTCCATCCCTTTATGATGTCGCAATTCTCTTAGTGCCTCATGAACATTTACAATGAGTAATTGCTTCCGAAAAAAAGGCGTGGAAGCTAAGCCTCCACACCATAAATCTTATTCTAGTCACTGCAATTCGAGGAGGAAGTAATCTTTCCCTCTTCAACGTTCACCTTTTCAGCAACCGTATCACGGATGGCCGTAATCACCATTTGCAGCAGCTCATTAATTTCCACCTGGCTCTGCTGAAACTCCGTTACAATTGGAATACCGTCAAGCTCTTCCTGTAGCTCCTGAAGTTCAGCCTCGATTTTGGCAATCATTTTTTGGTTCTTTAAAGATTCAAATGCTACAATTTCCTTTTGCTTCTTCTTCATCGTTGCAATCAGCTGCTGGATACGCTCATGATCCTGAATCTTTTCTTCTGCTTTTCGGAATACCTGCACTTCCTCACTGCTGCCCAGAATTCCCGCCAACTCTTTGGTCTTTGCCAATATCATGTCGCGATTGACCAAATGATCATGTTGGCGCGCCGCCGATTGAAGTTCTGTTTGTTGCAACCGCTCCTCTGTCATTGTCCATCGCTCCTTTTTTTCACTTAGATGGTCTTACATGCAGCCCTTTAATCAGACCGCATGCAGGCCGCTAGACTATTCTTTTTATCCGTTAACCGCTACTGGCGTTTGAACCAAGTCACCTTTAATGTAGAAGGTCATAGGCTCTGTAATTTTTACTTGGACAAAGGAACCAATCAGGTCCTTAGAACCTTCAAAATGAACCAGCTTATTGGAACGAGTCCGACCAGCAAGCACTTTGCTGTCATTTTTACTCTCGCCTTCCACCAGCACTTCAACCACCTCACCACGCAATCGACTATTAAAGCGTAGGCTGTTTTGATTCACAGCAATGTTCAGACGCCGGAGACGCTCTTTTTTGACCGACATAGGCACATTATCTTCCATCGAAGCCGCTGGCGTGCCTTCACGTGGTGAATAAATAAATGTGTAGGCAAAGTCATAGCCCACTTCACGCACCAGAGATAGTGTATCTTCGAACTGTTCGTCTGTTTCACCCGGGAAACCTACGATAATATCTGTTGTCAGAGAAACATGCGGAACAGCCGCTTTTATCTTCGCTGCCAGCTCCAAAACACGCTCACGAGTATATTTTCGGTTCATTTTCTTCAATATATCCGTATTACCGGATTGTACAGGCAGATGAATATGCTCCACCAGATTGCCGCCCTTACCAAGCACTTCAACCAAATGGTCGTCAAAATCACGCGGATGTGAGGTCGTAAAACGTACACGCGGAATATTGATTTTGCGCATATCATCCATCAGATCCCCGAATCTGTAATTCATATCTTTTAAATCCTTGCCATAGGCATTGACATTCTGACCCAGCAGGGTAATCTCTTTAAATCCTTGACGGGCCAAATCCCGTACCTCAGCAATAACATCCTCTGGCCGACGACTTCTTTCCTTACCACGTGTGAAAGGAACGATGCAATAAGTGCAAAACTTATCACAGCCATACATGATGTTTACCCAAGCCCGCATACCCTCACGCTTCTTCGGCAGGTTTTCGATAATGTCGCCCTCCTTGGACCACACTTCAACCACCATTTCTTTGCTAAAGAGGGCTTCCTTGACAAGCTGAGGCAAACGATGAATATTATGGGTACCAAAGATCATATCAACAAAACCGTGTTTTTGCATAATCCGGTTCACAACATTCTCTTCCTGCGACATGCAGCCACACACACCGAGCAGCAGTCCCGGCTTTTCTGTTTTGAGATGCTTGAGGTGACCCAGCTCACCAAACACTTTATCTTCTGCATTTTCACGGATAGCGCAAGTGTTCAGTAAAATGATATCTGCTTCCTTCCGATCCTCGGTTGCCTGGTAGCCCATTTGCTCCAGCAAGCCTTTGATGGTTTCAGAATCATGCTCATTCATCTGGCAACCGAATGTATATACGATATAATGCTTGCCCTCACCGATATGTTTTAGCTCGTCCGGGACTGCGTTATCATACAATACCTGTACGTCCTCTTTACCACGCTGCTTTTCTTTCCTATGGTTTGGCTCCGCCATAATGTTGATTTCACGTCCGCGAATGCGAATCTTTTTGCTATGCTCATCTTCAGAAATAATCTTCGCATCCGAGAAATCAAAATATTGGGAGTAATCTTTTGTTTCCTTAGCCATTCGCTGGTCACTCCTTACACCATCTATTTCACGAGCTAACTTGTGATTTTGCTGTATCTTTAGGCATTGTTATTTTATTTAAGCTCCAAAAACCTTTAAAAAAGGCATTACACTAAATTATAGCATGATTTATAGGTCATAGCCATAGATCATCCCGGGATACCAATCGGATGCCATGTGATGTGCTGAGGTTTTTATGTATATAGGTAAATATTTGTTTATTCTAGTGCATATAAAAATAGCCCAACTCTTTTGCAAGAGTCGGACTTTTACACCTTCCAGATCAAATACGTATATTAGTCAACGATTTCAGCGTTGTCACCGTTTTTCACACCGGCTCCGTTCGCTTCATCCGTGTCAATATGCATATCCAACGCAAAAGAATCGGACACACGTGCAATAACATTTTCAAATACAAGGCCACGTTCGCCACCAACACGTACTTTCAGCAGCTGCTTGTCTTTAATGTCCCACTTAGCTGCATCAGATGTATGGAAATGAATATGACGGGCTGCTACAATAACGCCCTCTTGCAGTTCCACTTCACCAGCTGGTCCTTTTACTGTAATTCCTGGTGTACCATCAATGCTACCGGATTCGCGTACAGGTGCCTTTACACCAATAGCAAAGGAATCTGTGCGAGAGATTTCCAGTTGAGAAGCGGGACGAGCAGGTCCCAAAATGCGAACCTTATCAAATTGGCCCTTAGGACCAATTACAGCTACCGTTTCATTTGCAGCAAATTGTCCTGGTTGGGACAAAGGTTTAAATTCAGTCAATTGATAGCCTGCTCCGAACAAAATTTCAATATGCTCTTGAGTCAGGTGAATATGACGGGCGGAAACGCCGACAGGTACGATTTTAGTCATCGTGTGGTCACTCCTTTTTCTCTATACAATACTTTACACATCTATGCTATTATACTCCTATTTCGACAAGAAAGAAAAGGATAGCACATAAAGTTCCCTTTTTCGCCCTAACCAGCCATACATATCGTCCCTATAAAACTTGGATCAAACCGTCATTTTAGCAAACAGAAGAAAGAAAAGCATGATCGCAGCTACGATGAGATGAGGAACTACAATAAATATATTCAGAATAAACAGGACACAGAGAATTCCAGTTAAGAAAAGAATGACTCTGAGACGAGGTTTAAGGTGACTTAATCTGTACTGATGGAATACCAGCAAGACTGACAAAAAATAAATAAAAACAGAAGCAAAAGTAAAGCAAAGTACAAAAGTATAGGCTGCTTGCCCCAAAAATAAGAGCTGTATGGAAGCCGCAAGCATGCTAAGAGAAAGATAAATAAACAAATGACCATAAATAATAGTCTGTCCTGCTGTTTGTTTTGATTTGTCTACGCGCTTCTCTATATTCTCAAAATATTGCCACCAGATTGCAATGACCAGCACAAATGTCAAAGCAGCAAATACAATGGAGGAGACTGTGAAATGATCGGATTGTAAAACAGAAAGTATACTTATCACTGATTCTCCAAGCAGGATTAAAGTAAACTGTGCAAATCGCTCCAAAAGATGCTCTGTATGGATAGGTGTGATCACCAGCTTTTTACGACCGATCAAAGGAACGAGGATATCCACCGCAATGCCAGTATATAAAATCAAATATCGAACCCACGAGTCGAAGAAAAGGGAGCAGCTAGAGATGACTATCCCAACCCAAAGATAGGTTCCAAAAAAACGAGCTGTTTCCTGTTTATGAGCTGTTTCTTTGGGGGCCGTAAGTAGATATTGAACGACAGTCAAACCTCTTAAACCAATATAGCCAACAAAAAAAGATGCATAGTACGCATCAAAATCTACATTCAAGCTGGCAGTCATGATTAATACAAAAAATAATTGCAAAATCATAAAAATTCGATGCGTTATACTGTCTTGACCAAAACGATTGTTATAGACAGTTTGCCCCACCCATGCCCACCAGATCGGAATAAAAATCAAAATAAACTTCTCTAAATTATGCCAACCAGCACTGCCATGCTCAACATGTAGTAAAACATGAGTCGCCTTGGACACAGCTGCTACAAACAATAAATCATAAAAGAGTTCAAGCCAGGTAACCTTTTTTATCAACATGATGTGACGGAGCTCCCCTCTAGTATGGCGGTATAGCATGGTGCTGTCAGGCTCGCTCCTACGTATGTCCAATTTCGGAAAGCGTTATTTTAGCCCCATGCAATCCTCGGATGCTCCAATTATTTCGTAATCGTTCTCGCTTTGTCAAGAAAATGCTCAACCGAAAACAACTGCTATATTAAGCTATTTTAAGAAGACATTTTAGATGGCAGATTCGTTCGCAAATAGTCCAGTGCATGTTCTCCCAGCCATCCCTTGACCAGCTCCTCAGAGTAATGCTTCAGCAGTAGTTCTGCAAAAGCCGGATATTTCCCCGCGTGCTCCAGTCCTCGCACATGGGCCTCGATACCATCAAAATCAGAGCCAAACATCAAATGTCTTTCGCCACCTAATGAACAAATGTGATCAATGTGCGGTAGCAGGTCCTCAGCGTGCACTGTACCCTGCTCTTTCAGAAACATCGTGACAAAGGTCAATCCAATTCGTCCGTTACGGGCGATCAGTGCCCGAATCTGTTCATCTCGCAAGTTGCGGGGATGAGCACATTTCGCAAAGGCGTTCGAATGCGAGGCGATGGGCGGTAAGGCCGCCTCCTCCATCACCTCCCAAAAGCCTTGTACGGACAAGTGTGATACATCTAGCAGCAGTCCCATACTATTACAGCGATCAACCAAATCACGTCCCTTGCGGGTCAAGCCACCTCCTCTAAGCTCCATAATACCGTCAGCAGCCCAATTTGCATAATTCCACGTCAGCCCGATCAATCGTATTCCCATGGCATAGCATACATCCGCATAAAACGGATTTCCTTCCAGCGCATCTACCCCTTCGAGTGAGAGTAACGCCCAAGGTGGCTCTGTACGATTCGTCCCACTCTCATACCCATTCGTCATCTTCCCTGCTTGCTTCTCTACGCCTGTATGCTGTACTTGCTCCACTTGACGTACAGCGGACATATTTTTGAGTGCTGCCAAGTCCTCTCTCCACAGTAGAGGTTTTAACCCGCCTGAGCTAGAGGTAACATGCTGCCTGAACAGTTCAATTTGACGAACCACATGCTCAAATCTTGGCGTGCCCAATACCTGTGATATATAAATAGCGAACGTTTGCAATCTTACGTTGCCTTCTAGCAAACGCTCTTTTGTGACATCAAGCGATGAATGACTGAAATCCACCTGCGAATCGAGCTGCATTTTACATAACACATCACAGTGCAGGTCAACAACTGGCCAATTCGCTTCAAACTTATCATTCATGCACCATACCTCCATTGGATTAAAGCCCACAAATTTATTTTGAAAACCATAATAACTAAACCACAAAGCAAAAAAGCCCGTTTACAAAACGTAAACAGGCTCAGACAACTTCCATTTATTATCTTGGTTCTACAATCAATTTGATTGCAGTCCGATCTTCTCCGTCAATAACAATGTCTGTAAAAGCAGGAATACAAATCAAATCCACTCCGCTTGGTGCGACAAATCCCCGGGCAATGGCTACCGCTTTAATGGCTTGGTTTAGTGCACCCGCTCCAATCGCCTGTAATTCTGCATTTCCGCGTTCACGCAGTACTCCTGCGAGTGCGCCTGCAACTGAATTGGGATTGGATTTTGCTGATACTTTTAATACATCCATAGTAAGTACCTCCCCTGGGAATGATGATGGTTTGATTCCACTATTAGATGTTATTCGAGGGTCAGCAAAAAATTCCTGCTTTTTGGTGACAGTTTTCCTTATTCTTTCCTTAAGTAGCTCACAACAAAGTTAATCCATCCGCCATTCGTCTTCTTTAAGCCTGATTTTCTCAATTTTGCGGGCTTTTCCATCGTGATCATTGAGCTCTACACTGATGGCATGAAAGTGCCATTTACCCATGTCCACTTGAAAGCGTACCGGAAGCTGGGTCTGAAATTTCTGTAATACAGCCTCTTTCTGCATACCAAGCACGCCCTCATAAGGACCTACCATTCCCGCATCTGTCTGATACGCAGTTCCTTGTGGCAAAATCGTATCGTCATTACTTTGTACGTGTGTATGTGTCCCTACCACGATGGATGCACGTCCATCCAGATGCCAACCCATAGCAATTTTTTCGGAGGTGGCTTCAGCGTGAAAGTCTACTAGAATATGTTTATGCTTTTTGCGGAGCTCGTCTACAATGTCATCCGCTGCACGAAATGGACAGTCAATAGCCGGCAAGAAGGTTCTACCTTGCAGATTAACAATGGCTAGTTCCTTCCCCCCACCTTTTACCACAGTATAACCCCGGCCTGGTGTACCTGGTGGAAAGTTAGCGGGACGGATGATCCGCGGCTCATCATCTATAAAATCAAATATTTCCTTATTGTCCCATGTATGATTCCCCATCGTAATCCCATGAACGCCCCAATCAAAAAATTCTCTGGCGATGGCTTGAGTAATCCCTCTTCCCGAAGCTGCATTTTCTCCGTTCACGATAATAACATGCGGGTTGTATTTTGATTTTAGCAAAGGGAGATTCTCCCTCAGTGCCTTTCTACCTACACTGCCGACGATGTCTCCAATAAATAATACGTTGATAGAAAACCCTCCCTAGTCTGCCTTACATAATGAAAAGTGGCCCTACAAGCAGCGGCCACTTTTCATTGAAATGCTTTTATTTTGCGTATTCTACCGCACGAGTCTCGCGAATAACGGTAACCTTAATATGTCCTGGATAATCCAGTTCATTCTCAATCGTTTTCGTAATATCGCGAGCCAGTCGGAATGCTTCCGCATCATCAATTTTCTCTGGCTGTACCATGACACGAACCTCACGTCCAGCTTGAATTGCGTATGATTTTTCAACGCCTTCAAAAGATTCGGAGATGCGTTCGAGCTTCTCAAGACGACGGATGTACGTCTCTAGCGTTTCACGCCGTGCTCCTGGTCTTGCTGCTGACAGGGCATCTGCCGCTCCAACCAGCATGGCGATCACTGAAGTCGCTTCGCAGTCGCCGTGATGTGAAGCAATGCTGTTGATAACGACCGGGTGTTCCTTGTACTTCTTCGCCAGCTCCACGCCAATTTCAACGTGTGATCCTTCCACTTCGTGATCCAGCGCCTTCCCGATGTCATGCAGCAAGCCTGCTCGTCTTGCCAGTACAACGTCCTCGCCCAGTTCCCCGGCCATCAGACCTGTCAAGTATGCAACTTCCATCGAGTGCTTCAATACGTTCTGTCCATAACTCGTACGGAACTTGAGACGTCCCAAGATCTTGATTAAATCCGGATGCAAGCTATGCACACCCACTTCAAAGGTGGCCTGTTCACCATACTCACGGATTCGTTCGTCCACCTCTTTACGGGATTTTTCCACCATCTCTTCAATACGAGCCGGATGTATCCGTCCGTCCGCTACGAGCTTCTCGAGTGCAGTACGCGCAATCTCTCTACGAATCGGATCAAATCCGGACAATATAACAGCTTCCGGCGTATCATCAATAATGAGGTCGATTCCTGTAAGGGTTTCAAGTGCACGGATATTGCGGCCTTCGCGTCCGATAATCCGGCCTTTCATTTCTTCATTCGGCAATGTCACAACAGAAACCGTCGTTTCTGCTACATGATCTGCCGCACAGCGTTGGATGGCCAGTGTGATGATTTCACGAGACTTTTTATCCGCTTCTTCTTTGGCCTGCTGTTCAATTTCCTTAATCATCTGAGCTGTTTCATGACGAACTTCCTGCTCTACGTTGGTCAGAATAATACTTCTTGCATCCTCCATCGTAAGATTAGAAATACGCTCCAACTCAGTTACCTGGCTCTTGTAAATCAAATCAATTTGCTGCTGGGTTTCATCGATTCGTTTCTCTTTGTTGGCCACTTGTTCTTCTTTGCGTTCCAGCGATTCCAATTTTTTATCCAGCGATTCTTCTTTTTGCAGCAATCTTCGTTCCTGTCGTTGAATTTCATTACGACGTTCACGAGTTTCTTTTTCAGCTTCGGCACGGATGCGGTGAATTTCATCTTTCGCTTCCAATACCGTTTCCTTCTTCAGCGCTTCTGCCTCTTTTTTCGCGTTCTCCACGATTTGCGCGGCAGCCTCTTCCGCACTGGAGATCTTAGCTTCTGCAATAGATTTGCGAATAAAATAACCAATCCCGAACCCAAAGAATAACGCGGCTACAGCAACGAGAACGAACCAGATCGCAGTCATCATACTGTTCACCTCCCCGTTGGTTCCTCCAAGGCATTCCTTGGGACTTTTTGAAATTGTCACATTTACTTTGATCGTCAAACTAAGATAACGACACAAGGTCGCTTCATTTCATATGCACATGCTTTCACACGTACAATTCCGCCTGGCATAGCGGCATCACTTGTTATTTGGCGATGAGAACTTTACTGTGGATTCCGCTTTTTTGGAAGGAAAAAGGGCACTCCACAAATATCGTTTCATATATATTTTATTATTTGACAAATGGCATTGTCAAGGGAATGCAAACATTAGTAGACTACCATGCAGCTGTCCATATAATAACCGGCTTATCTAGCCAAAGGTTCAGCTACCGTTTTGCAACTTATTCCTCCCAATGCAGTAATTCTTCGTCTTCGAATGCTCCGTCTTGCTCGGCCGCACTGAGATGATTGACCACACGGCGTGTCATATCCCCTGAATAGCCGCGTCTCATAAGAAACGGGAATGTTTTCCTTTTTTTATCCATTATATCACCACGTACCTGATTCCATTTCTTACGTCCAACCGACAAGGCACTCTCCCACTCCTCATTGTCGGTGATCTCACCTAATGCTTCCCCGATAGAAGCTTTAGAGATGCCCTTCTGACGAAGTTCTTGCCTGATCCACATCTTACCCTTACGTTGGCTTGTTATACGCTGTCTTGCCCACTGACGCGCGTATAAATCATCATCTACAAGCTTCTCCCTTTGCAATCGTACCAGTATCTCATCAATAACAGCCTGATCCACTTCCTTTTGCGCTAAACGCTGGGCAATTTCCTGACGTGTACGAGGCTTTTGCCCCAAATAGCGCAGCGCATGTACATAAGCCTGTTGTTTTTCATCTGCCAGAACGATATCTTCTAGTTCTTTTTTGACGAATGACGTTCCTTTGAACATGTTGTACTTGATCATTACATCTTCCAATACAGACAGTGAGTATGGACCAAAATGAATGATGTATCTTCCACGCTTGCGTCCCTGTCCCTGCTCCACTCTAGTAATCATCAATTCCTCATGATCTGGAAAAAGAGAAATCCCTTGCTGTTTATTTTCTTCCGAAGTGAATTCATCTTTATCGTCCAACTGCAATATGTTTTCCCTCACTTTGAAATTCACGAAAGCAGCCTACGATCACCTGCTACGTAAAAGTTAGATTCTGCTGACAAAGCAGACTTTATTTGATGCAAAAATACCCTGCACAACTGTGCAGGGCATCAGAATCATGCTATTTAAACGGACTGTACCATAATCCCTAGGCTACAGTTCACATGACAGATCAGAAGCGAAGTTTCGGGCAAGCTTTATTCAAGCTCCAGCAATTCCTGTTCTTCCTTGGCCTCCTGCGCCAACTCTTCTTCTGTCGGTGGAGCAATTGTTGTAATCAAATTACTGGCCACCCGGATTTTTTGCTCGATCGTACTAGCAATGTTCGGATTTTCCTTCAAAAATTGCTTTGCATTCTCACGTCCCTGACCAAGGCGCTCGCCTTCGTAGGAATACCATGCTCCGCTCTTGTCGACAATGTCGTGCTCCGTACCGATATCGATCAAGCTTCCTTCTTTGGAAATGCCCTCACCGTACATAATATCCACTTCAGCCTGACGGAAAGGAGGTGCGACTTTATTCTTCACGACTTTAATACGTGTACGGTTACCCACGATGTCGTTACCCATTTTCAAGCTTTCGATACGACGAACATCCAAACGTACCGTAGAGTAAAACTTCAAGGCACGTCCACCCGGTGTAGTTTCAGGGTTACCGAACATAACACCTACTTTTTCACGGAGCTGGTTGATAAAGATAGCAATGGTTTTCGATTTATTAATGGCTCCAGACAGCTTACGCAATGCCTGTGACATCAAGCGCGCTTGAAGACCGACATGGGAATCTCCCATTTCGCCTTCAATCTCTGCCTTCGGTACAAGTGCCGCTACAGAGTCAACGACGATAATGTCCACTGCCCCACTACGCACAAGAGCTTCGGCAATCTCCAATGCCTGCTCACCTGTATCTGGTTGCGATAGTAACAACTCATCAATATTGACACCCAGCTTGCTCGCATACGACGGATCAAGTGCATGCTCGGCATCGATAAAGGCGGCTTGTCCGCCTGTTTTTTGCACCTCTGCGATAGCATGAAGAGCTACTGTCGTTTTACCGGATGATTCCGGTCCATATACTTCAATAATCCGGCCTCTTGGAAAGCCGCCCGTTCCTAACGCAATATCCAAAGCAATCGAACCACTGGGGATTGTTTCCACTTGCATGTGGGTAGACTCACCCAACTTCATGATGGAACCTTTACCAAATTGCTTTTCTATTTGACGGAGCGCCATATCCAGCGCAGCACGACGATCTGACAATAAACTCACATCCTTCATTGTTTGTACTTTAATAATACCTTGTTTTGACACGCTTGCCAAGCATTTTTTCGAACATACATTCGTTTTTTTTATTTCCCGCAGCTCTCTTCTATAGTTATACCTTTCTCTTAAAACGAAAAAAGAACCGCTGGCAAAAAGCTTTGCAACGGTTCTTCCGAATAAAAAGATTATATCATGAATATCTATCTAAAACAACTCATCGATAATTAAGAGAGTTTCTCGTTCTCTACCAATCGGCGCCACAATCTGTACAGGATAGCTTTGACGGATCGCAAACGGATGGTCTCACGGTTACCGCTTAAATTCAGCTCATATACTTCTGTTTCCTTGTCGCGCTCAGCAATACCAATATACACCAGGCCGACTGGCTTCCGCTCGGAATATCCGGGCCCAGCTACACCAGTAACAGAAAGTCCGAAATCGCTGTCCATAATCATCCTTGCCTGCTCTGCAAGCACAAGGGCTACTTCCTTACTCACTGCGCCTGGCGCATGATCCCCTTCCAAATAATCATAAGGCACATTGAGCAATTTCATCTTCATTTCATTGGAATAACACACGATGCCACCTTGAAACATAACAGCACTGCCAGGTATAGAAGTGATGTGTTCCATCAGCATACCGCCTGTACAGCTTTCCGCTGCGCTCACAGTAAGTCCGCGCTTGGCCATTAAATCTACAATCACCTTCTCCAGCGTAACATCCTCACTTGCATACATATATTCGGAAAGACGCTGCTGAATTTGTACTTCCGTAGCCGTCAGCTTAATTAAAGCTTCACTCTCACTGGCCGCCTTGGTGGATATACGGATCGTGACTTCCCCTTCCTTGGCATAAGGAGCAATCGTGGGGTCCGTCTGGGATTCGATCAGATCTAACAAGCGCGTTTCAAGAGCTGACTCACCGATCCCTGCGAATTTTAGCATTTTCGAATAAATCGGCATCTCCTCACCGCTTAATGCCTGCTGAAGCAACCATGGTTTAGCATGATTTGCAAACATAGGTTTAAGTTCCTTAGGTGGTCCGGGCAAAACCACATAAAATTTACCGTCCTGTGCAATGGCATCCCCTATAGCTAAACCCGTCTCATTTTCAAGCGGAGTGGCTCCTTCAATAGAAAGCGCCTGGCGGCGGTTATTCTCGGTCATTTCTACCCCACGGTTACGGAAAAACTGATCCAGCTTGTCCATGGCAAGACGATCTATCTGCAATTTTCGCCCCAGTACAACCGCTATCGCATCTTTTGTCAAATCGTCCTGAGTTGGCCCCAGCCCACCAGAAAACAAAATAATATCCGCACGCTTCTGAGCAAGACGTACCGCTTCCTGAAGTCGATCCATGTTATCGCCAACTACAGTCTGAAAATATACATCAATTCCGATAGTAGCTAGCTCTTGCGACAAATATTGGGCATTTGTATTTACTATTTGTCCAAGTAATAACTCTGTTCCTACTGCAATGATTTCAGCTTTCATCAATTCGTCCTCCTATGATGCGTATAATGTGAATTATGTAAAGAAACAGCAATAAGTTAAGTCCCTATTGCTGTTTCCATAAGATTTATCCTGTTAAACTTTAGAGGAGCTCAGCAAATGGATATTCTTTACAAAGTAATCAATACCCGAATAAATGGTGATTAACACAGCTGCCCATATCGCTATTAAATCAAACGGAATACCCAGAAAAACAAACGGGAAATTATTAATGAGCAGTGCTACAATAGCAATGATCTGGATGATCGTCTTTAATTTCCCCCAATTGCTTGCAGCAACCACAGAGCCATCCAATAAGGCGATCTGTCTCAGACCCGTAACCGCAAACTCACGACTGACAATCACAACGACAACCCAAGAATCAATTTTTCCCATTTCCACCAAAGAAACCAAAATAGCAGTTACCAACAGCTTATCAGCAAGGGGGTCCAACAGCTTGCCCAAATTGGTGACCATATTATTTTTACGAGCCAAATATCCGTCAAGGCCATCTGTGCTGGCTGCTACAAGGAAAATGATAGCCGCAATCAGCTGATTATACGGCAGCGTGAATGCACCGATCTCAATCGGTGGCGGATAAAAATCAAAATCCACCAGCAAAGCCAGCATCATCACCGGGATAAGGCAAATCCGCGTTATTGTAATTCTGTTGGGTAAATTCACAACACACTCTCCCCTGATTATCGTACTTGATTACAAATGGCAGCTTTCGGATTGAATTCAATCCTATGTAAATCGCTTTCGACGAGCGTTATACACCTCAATGTCTGCATTTTCGTTACAAGTATAATATGGCGCAAAACGCATGTCAAAATAACCTGCTGCACATCAAGCAACGTTTAGTCCTACAAAATCTATGAGAGAAAACGGCTTATTTCATGTTTGTAAATTGAAGCTCCAACGGCAGATCGGCTTTCCGCAGCAATTGAATAATGGCTTGTAAATCATCCCTATTTTTTCCAGTCACTCGAATTTGATCACCTTGAATCTGACTTTTCACTTTAAGCTTGGAATCCCGAATAAGGATATTAATTTTTTTGGCGTTATCCTGATCAATTCCCTGCTTAAGAGAAAGACGCTGACGCACTGAACCTAAAGAAGCTGGTTCCAATTTTCCAAATTCCACGTTTTTAAGGGATAGACCTCGTTTGACCATTTTAGATTGCAAAATATCAATCACCGCATTCAACTTGTATTCATCTTCCGATGCAATCGTAAGAGCATCTTTCTCAAGCTTGAGGCTACTTTTGCTCCCCTTGAAATCAAATCTCGTTTCAATTTCACGCTCCGTCTGATGAACCGCATTTGTTAACTCCTGCATATCCATTTTGGAGACGATATCAAATGAATTTTCTGAAGCCATCGTTTCACTTTCCTTTCCACAACAAAGTTCAATATCTAATTATAGGCTAGTCATTTACAAAAATCCAATAATCCGTTCACTAAAAAGGCGTTCTTGCCAGTCCCCCGACAAAAACGCCTTTATTACAATTGCAGTTTAACATTTCTAATAGTGACTTCGTGTTGGATTTCTAAACATATCCAAAATTCCAAGCACAATGTGAGCAAGACCAAAGCCTAATATGCCATAGCCCCATGCATTCGGTGTTAGATAATAGCCCAGTAAACTGACAATAATCCCGAGCCCAGTCACAATCCAGCTGACGGTCATAACGTATACACCTCACTTTGCGGAAAATGAACTGACTGACTTTCCAAGAATTACAGTCATTAGTATTTCACCGCAACAAGGCGTTTATTCACCATCAGTAGTTGTACTAGAATCTGTCCCACTTTGTGTAGTATCCGTACTACCATTTGTCGTCGTATCCGTTGAACCCGTCACCCCACTACTCGCTCCAGTGGAAGAAGCTTCCCCTTGCTGTATCAACACGCGAGTCGTCGATTTATTATCGGTTATCGGTTGGCCGGCGACGGAAATATCCGTGGCAGAAGACCGTCCTGATTTGATATATAAGCCTTCTGGACCGATATCAAAAGACATGGCATCTCCACTTTTAGTCATACCATAGCTCAGCTTTTCTCCACGGGAATTTTGTCCCTTGTACACCTCAAGCCAGCTTTCGCCCGTTGCCTTAATATCAACCTTGACCGTGGCCCCCGTTGCACTGGAGACTTTGAAGATCGTCGTCTTGCCTTGCTTACCATCCTGAGCCACAGTTACTCCCTGCGCTGGCGTAGTCGTATCCGGCTGCTGACCAGTATTTGGAGTCGTCGCATCTGTAGTTCCCGTACCACCTGGCTGGGTTTCCCCGGTTTTTCCCGTATCAGGGGTCTGCCCGCCAGCACCATTTGGTGCCGTTGTCTGACCATTATTCGGTGTCGTAGTTGTATTTGGAGTAGACGTGTTTGGTGTCGTACTTGGCGTTGTGTTAGGTGTTGTACTTGGTGTACTTGGTGTTGTAATCGGCGTTGTGTTTTCTGCTGTTTTTGGAGTGGAATGGTTGTTACTCACCCAATAAGCATAAATAACCCCAACAATGAGAACTAGAAAAAGCCACATTAACGCTGTAGGCAACCATTTAAGATTGCCAATCGTCGCGGGACGGCTGGAGCGTTTCTGTGTAACAGGCTCCATGACCGCTTCCGGTTCAGGTTCAGGCACATTACTTTGGTGCCCTTCCAGAAGCTCATCGGGATTCAACCCGACCGTTTCGGCGTATGTTTTAATAAAAGCTCTGACATAAAAGCTTCCCGGCAGCACTTTGTAATCGCCCGTCTCAATGGCTTCCAGATAACGTTTGCGTATCTTCGTCATTTCCTGAACATCGTCAAGGCTCAATCCTTTTTGCAGCCGGGCCTCCTTTAATTGCTGACCCAGTTCTGACATGTCATCATCTCCTTGTGTAATTACACTTATTTAAAGATCTTCTGTATAACTGGCTGTAAAGGTATCATAAATAATTTCCTCAGCCGGATTATTGCGAAGTTCAATAATGATATTGAAATCGTCAAAGCTGTATCCCGATTCACGCACAAATACATCAGGATGCTCAATCACTTTGGTACTTGGCATGCTCATAATTTCCTGAAGCAGGTGATAATGTCTTTCATTTGATCGAATTGTACTCACAATGCCGTCAATAATAAACACATTGTTGGGATTCATTTCTTCCTCAGAAAGCTGACTGCGTACCGTCTGTCGTAATAACGTCGACGACACAAAAGTCCATCGCTTCATTGCACATACGCTACTGGCAATAATGGACTCCGTTTTACCCACACGCGGCATCCCGCGAAGACCAATTACCTGATTGCCATCCCTCTTTAATACTTCACCCAAAAAATCGACCAACAACCCAAGCTCATCGCGTGTAAAGCGGAAAGTTTTACGATCATCTGAATCCCGATCAATGTAACGGCCATGTCTAACTGCCAATATATCGACCAGTCTCGGAGCACGTAAGGCCGTGACTGTAATGTTGCTGGCTTTTTTTAACGTATCTCCGAGAATGCGTATTTTCTCGTCATCGTCTGTTTCGAGAAGCATCCCCCGTCTTTCGCCTTCAACACCGTTAATCGTCAGTATATTAACCCCCAGAATACCAAGCATGGAAGCAATGTCCCCCAGCAGTCCGGGTCGATTTTTATGTATCTTGTATTCCATGTACCACTGTTTCGTCTCTTCCGTCACGTTAGCACCTCATTCACATTCAAACCGTCAACAATGCCAAATCAAAGCATAATTGTATCATAAGATAGCATCATTCGACAAAACCAATTATTGAAATTTAATAGGCTATATTGTGTTGTAAGCCTCAATCACGTTTATGATATATAAATTACAATGGAATTACAAGAACAGCTCTGTAACCATTACAGAAAAGCCCCCCAAAAGGGAGCTTTTCATGTTGGTTCCTGCTTATGCGTTGCTCTTGGCTAATTTAACCATTAGCCGGGCGATGGTATGACGCTCGTTCTCATCGGCAACTCCCCACAGTTCTTTCAGTGCGCGGTTGGAGTGGTTGGCTGGATCGACCTTCTCATCCAGAAAATCACCGATTTCGTAAGCAAGCTCTGCAATGGTATCTTGACTGATTCCCAGCTTCTCCGCTTGCTCTACACGCTGACCAAGGAACTTTTTCCAAACATCAAAATTCTGAACAACTGTTGACATACTTAAATCCTCCTTAGATGATTCAGATTTAAAATCAACAGTTGTAATATGCTCTTCACAGACGCTTACTATACTGGTGAATTCCTCCATGCGCTGTATTCCTTAAGTCACCCATCCTCCGTTAGGACTTATGACCTGGCCATTAATATAACCTGACTCAGGAAGCGCAAGAAAATAAACCAGGGACGATATTTCATCAGGCCGCGCCAATCGTCCGGCAGGGATATCTTCTTCCAAACTGTTAATTTCGCCTGCATCCAAATGATCCAACATCGACGTGTCTACTGCCCCTGGAGCCACAGCATTCACTGTTACGCCAGAAGGCGCAACCTCTTGAGCCAGCGCTTTAGTGAAAGCGTTAATGCCTCCCTTGGTAGTGGAGTACAATACCTCGCACGAAGCTCCACATATGCCCCACACAGACGAAACATTCACAATACGGCCATAGCGTTGGGAAATCATATGCGGCATAAAAACCTGCGTACATAAAAAAGTTCCCTTAACATTCACGGCCATCACTTCGTCCCATTCCTCTTCTGAAACATCTGAAAGTAGCCCATAATGAGATATTCCAGCATTATTCACTAGAATATCTGGCTTCATTCCGTGATTATCCAGCTTTTCCCGCATGCGTTCAATCTGCTCCTTACTCCGCAGATCGGCTGACACAGTCATTACCTTGCCTGAATAAGTCATGCAACGACGAGCAACTTCATTTGCTTTTTCATGGGACTTCATGTAGTGAATGACCACATTCATCCCTACTGCTGCAAAACGCTCGGCAATAGCCGCACCAATTCCACCACTTGCTCCTGTAATCAGCACAGTCGTATCGCCAATAGCCTTTAATTCTCCGCCCTCGGTGGTCATCGGTTCCCTCTCCCTAGACATTACGGACTCACCACCAGCGATATTGCCATTTGATCCCACTGTATATGATCTTTTAGACGTCTGTTTACATTCTCAAGCGTGATACTTTCATAAACCGGAAGCAATTGAAAAAAATCACTGCCGCGGAAGCGATGTCTTGTAAACTCATGTGCAATATTTTCAGGAGAATTGAGTGTGCGTAGATAACCGCCGATCTTCTTTTTGCGCGCTCGTTCAAAATGTTCTGCTGCAAAGCCCTGCTTCTGAATAGACTCTACCTCTTCTCGTATCCTAGCCAACAGCCGATCAGGGTCTTTCGTATCTCCACCGATCGCAGAAAATGCATACTGTTGCGTACTATTGTACTCATGGCCAAAACTGTCCGAAATCAGATCCTCATCGTAGAGCTTCTGATATAGCTGTGTACTGGAACCAAACAAGAGATCAAGCATCAGCTTGGTTTCGAGATCATGACGAAGCAATGCTTCCCCCGTTAGACCTACTTCAGTCTCCTTGAATCCCAAAAGCAGCTTTGGCAAAGAAACGGCCAGCTTTACTTCACGCCGTGGTTCTGCAACTGTAGTGGGTTCATCATCGAAAATCCGCTCGATCTCTCCCTGCGGCTTATAGTCCTTTTTCGCCTGATTATTACGTACCAATTCAATTACTTCGGCTGGGTCCACTCCACCTACTACAAAAAGAATCATATTACTTGGATGGTAAAAAGCTTCATAGCAACTGTACAATGTTTCCTTTGTAATTGTACTGATGGATTGAATAGTACCTGCTATATCAATATGCACCGGATGGACCTTGTACAATGCCTCAATCAAACCAAAGTAACTCCGCCAGTCGGGGTTATCTTCATACATATTGATTTCCTGACCGATAATGCCTTTTTCCTTCTCCACATTTTCATCTGTAAAGTAAGGATGCTGAACAAAATTGACTAGCGTGGTCAAATTTTCTTGAATGCGTTCGGTTGCCGAAAACAGATATACTGTTTGATCAAAGCTCGTAAATGCGTTCGCCGATGCTCCATTAGAGGAAAAGGTAGCAAAAATATCGCCTTCAGGCTCTTCAAACATTTTATGTTCCAAAAAATGGGCTATGCCATCCGGCACTTTGACGGGCTGTTGACCTTCTACCCGGAAATGATTATCAACTGAGCCGTATTTAGTCGCAAATGTGGCATACGTCTTCTGAAAGCCCGGTTTGGGCAACACATAAACGTGCAAGCCATTATCCATTACTTCATAGTACAGCGTTTCCTGCAAATGCTCATACGATATATGCTCCAACGCTATTCCCCCTTCTGGTCTCTCAAGAAATAAATAGTGTCCAGTCGGAACGTCCGGGCGGCATCCTGAACATCCTGCACCTTGACTGCCTCCACCTGGCTTAGCAGTTCCTCTACCGTCCGCTCTTTGCCGGAAAGCTGTCTGTTAAAATCATAGGCAATCATTTCAAAAGCGGAGTCCTGCATTTCCTTTAACAAGTTGCGTATCATCGCCTGCGTCTGGGTCATTTCCAGCTCGGTAATCGCTCCATTTTGCGCATCTTCCAGTTGCTTGCGGATAATAGTAACCGCCTTTTCATAATTAGGAATTTCGATACCGGATTGTATTGTGCCAATGCCTTTATGCCCGTCATACCGTGACGAAGCGTAATACGCCAAACTCTCCTTCTCCCTCACATTGACAAACAGCTTTGAATGCGGATACCCGCCCAGAATGCCATTGTACATCAGAGCGGAAGCATAACGTTCATCGCCATACGTAATAGGGGTACGCAGTCCCATGTTGAGCTTGCCTTGGTTCACATCGAGACGCTCTACTATAGTTTGCACATCACGTTCTACCGATTTGGGCTGTTCGAGTACATATTCCGTTTCCGTCGAGCGATTTAATTGAAAATAGCGATCAACAAACTTTTCAACTTCTTCCAGCGTGGTATCACCCACAACGTATAAATCCATGCTGGCATTATTCAGCCATTCTCCATAAGCCTCGTATAAACTTTGTGCACTTATGCTGTCCAGATCAGATCGCTGACCAAGAGGATGCAGACGATAAGGCTCATCTTTGCACATCTCCTCCATACAGCGCTCCCCAGCATAACGTATTTTATCGTTAACTATAGATTCCAGCTTCTTACGAACATTTTCTCGTTCCTGCTGTACATATCCTGTTTGAAATGCACCGTTTTCCAATGCAGGCTTCGTCAGAACCTCTCCTAGGAAAGCAAACGAACGATCCAGTAAACTATCTGGACTGCTTACAAAACTGTCATTAATCGTATCCATACGAAATTGAACGATCTGATAATCTCCACGTTTGTATACATCGAATCCAAAACCCGCACCATACAATTGCTCTAACTGCTCTCTAAATTGTGTAGTCTGCGGATATGATTCTGTACCCCGTCGCAGAACGAAAGGTACCAGTCCCACACGAGTTACGGTTTCCTCACGTAGCGGAGTACCTAAATACAGTGATATGGCAAACGTCTTAAAGCGCTTGGTCGGCAGCACATGAATCCTCAGTTGTCTGCGTGTACCACGCTCGAAACCTGTTTTGTTCAAGTCCAAAACTCCTTTGTGACGTCAATTTGCGTCTAGCCTTTGATTAGCATTAGCTGTTGTACATCTCTTTCTTATAAAGAGGTAAAGTGTACCAATCTTTATTCTAACTATGCAAAAGCCAAGAAGCAACCGGAGACAAGCTCCCGGCTGCTTCGGCGTTTTACATGCAGAAAATATGTTCCCCGATGGTTTTCACCTGCGGACGGGACCAAATCCATTTGGAGGTGGCTGTTTTAGGGTTAAAATAATAGAGACATCCTCCGCTTGGGTCCCAGCCATTCAGGGCTTGACGTACCGCCTTTTGTGCAGTCTCATTCGGCGTGAGCCAGATTTGGCCGTCTGCTACAGCAGTAAAGGCCCCCGGCTGAAAGATTACCCCAGACGGTGTGTTTGGAAAACTGGGCGACTTGACCCTGTTCAAAATGACAGCCGCCACGGCAACTTGTCCTTCAAACGGCTCGCCGCGGGATTCACCGTAGACCGCATTGGCCATGATCTTAAGATCGTTTTCAGAAAGCCCCATGGTGTTGGCCGATCCCATCGTTTCTTCATTTTGATCTGATTTATTGTTATTGTTCGCTGCCTGTCCCTGATCGGATCCTTGATTGTTACGATGCATTGGCGTTTCCGTTGGCTTCCAGTGTGGAGTAGCATTCACCAGTTTTAATTTGGTTTTCGCACCAACTACTCCATCGGGTCTGATACCAAACTCCTTTTGAAAACCCTTGACAGCCTTTAGTGTACTACTGCCAAAATGGCTGTCCACTTTCCCACCAAAAAAACCCAGCAACTTCAATCGTGATTGCAGCTCATAAACATCCTGGCCATAAGAACCAAAATCAACCGCTTCTGAACTGAATGTCGGCTGAACAGGCTGCGCCGCTGTTACTTTCTGCTGCGTGCTCAGCGACTCTGCTCGCTCCTGTGCAGAGTCGTTTTTAAAAAGTCCTGTGTACGTAATAGCCGAGGCTGCGAGGATACCCGTGCAAATCCAGACCATTGTCTTTTTCATATGCTGCGCTCTACCTTTCTTTTGTGGGATTAACAGGATGGCTACGTTTATTATGACAAGCTCCACTAGAAGCTATTCACCCTTTTAATCTTCTTTTAGCAGGCAGTTCCAAACCTCAAAAAAACATCACAAAAAAACGCTATTTGCGTGCATGGAGTTGTCATACTTAACAACTCACCATGCGTACAAACAGCGTTTTAATGAAATGCTGTAAAAGATAATGCTCAGGAGCTAACTTTATTTTGCTGATATTGTTCCATTGAGATAAGTACCTCACGGGGCTTACTTCCCTCGTAAGGACCGATGACACCGCGAGCTTCCATGGAGTCAATCAGTCGGGCAGCACGCGTATAACCGATCCGCATACGGCGCTGAAGGAGCGAAACGGAAGCTTGTTTAGCCTCTAAAATGATGTTGACAGCTTGATCATACAGCTCATCCAGCATTTCATCCGCATCAGTGGATACCTCTTCCACCTCCGGCACAAGCGTTTCATCATACTGCGCTTCACCCTGTTCACGTACATAGTTAACAATGTTTTCCACTTCCTGATCACTCATAAACGCTCCCTGAACACGGACTGGTTTGGAAGCACCCATCGGCATGAACAGCATGTCACCACGTCCGAGCAGTTTCTCAGCACCACCCATATCCAGTATGGTGCGGGAATCCACCTGCGAAGAAACGCCGAAGGCAATACGTGAAGGAATATTGGCTTTAATAACCCCTGTAATTACGTCAACTGAAGGTCTTTGTGTTGCAATAATCAGATGGATGCCTGCTGCACGCGCCATTTGGGCAAGTCGCGCAATCGCATCCTCCACATCTCCTGCAGCAACCATCATCAAATCTGCCAGCTCGTCCACAATAACGACAATGTAAGGCAGAAATGCATCCGGGTTATCCTTCATCAAATTGTTGTAACCCTCAATATTACGGGTGCCTGATTTGGAAAACAGCTCATACCTTTTTTCCATTTCAACTACAATTTTCTTCAATGCCAGTGAGGCACGCTTTGGATCAGTCACGACCGGAGCCAATAAATGGGGAATTCCGTTATACACGTTCAACTCTACCATCTTGGGATCGACCATCAGAAATTTCACTTCATCCGGTTTCGCTTTGTACAAAATACTCGTGATGATCCCATTGATACACACCGATTTACCTGAACCCGTAGCTCCAGCTACAAGCAGATGGGGCATCTTGGCTAAATTACCGACAATCGTTTGTCCTGCAATATCACGTCCAAATGCAATCGACAAATTGGAAACTGATTCCTGGAAAACCGTCGTCTCCATTACCTCACGCATGGTTACGATAGAAACTTCATTATTCGGAACTTCTATCCCTATGGCGGACTTGCCGGGAATAGGTGCCTCCATACGGATATCCTTTGCAGCAAGCGCAAGTGCAATGTCATCCGTTAGACTCACAATCCGGCTAACCTTCACGCCAATGTCTGGCTGGATTTCATAGCGTGTGACGGCTGGACCACGTACAACCTCCAGCACTTTCGCCCGAACACCGAAGCTCTCCAGCGTGGCCTCCAGCTTGCGTGCTGTTTGCATGTAATCCTTTTGTCCCATGCCTTTGCCTGCATTTTGCGGTTTGGCAAGCAAATGAAACGATGGGAGCTTGTACGGCTTAGGCGGTGGTGGAGCTGGAATAGCTACATTGGTCCCTTCAGCTTCTTCGCCTGTCAACTCGTTAGCAATCATCTGAGCCAGTTCCTGAGCTTCTTCTGATGTCCCATGGATCGTTGCCGAATCATTTCTATTCATATCCGCATCAGCATCCATAAAATTACTATCCAGGTGTTCATCAATAATGGAATCGTTCCGCACTCCACCTGTCAGGGAGTCTTCAAGTTCAGCCTCTGATCTTTTTTCCTCATTTTTCACTTGTTCGAAGAAGTCCCTAATGATTGGCGATCTTTTTACCGGAATTGAGGCTTCCTGTTCAGCGTGTTCGATCACGTCAGACAGTTCTTCTCCCTGATTGCCATTTCTCCACTGAGGCTGCACGTCCCCAGCCTCATATAGAAGATCATGTTCATCTTCATCCGCATGGGCAGGTTGCTCTTCCTTGTCCGCCTTATCTGTATTTTTAAGGCCAAACAACTGAAAGAAAATGGACTGCTTGCGTGCTGGAGGCTGCATTTCATCAAAGTCATCATCCATATCCTCCTCATAGGCAGGAATAGGCTCAGATTTGGGTTTTCTATTTCCGCTGCCCTTGCTTGATGCAGAAAGCGGAGTGGCTTTTCCAGTCCATTTTTTCCGCACGCTTCCCCCGGCTGTCAGCAGTTTGGTCTTTACAATCCGCACTAAATCCACATAAGACAGTTGAGTCATCAGCATAAAACAAATGACGAACATGACAATCATGATCAGCTTAGCTCCTGTGAGACCAAACAGCCACAACAGAACGGTAAGCTGTAATGCGCCAACGTAGCCCCCGCTAATATCCTTATTCAGCATGGAGGTATGGCCTTGCTGATCAGGCGACAGCAACTGCTCACGCATATCTATATGTATCTGGCTCATCACTCCGCCCGGCTGAAGCGCGTTGATCGGTCCCAAACGCTGCTCCATAGATGAAATAGAACTCATAAGTGTAAAGGCAAATACCAACAACAGCAAACCCGTCTTCCGTGAGTTCCACTGGTTCGGCCACTTGCGGTGAATCATCACCATCAGACCATAATAAATGCCAATCAGGGGGATCACAAAATAGAATTTCCCCAGTACAAGCCCAAACATCTTGGATAGCGACCGACCAACCGCCGCTTCACCCGACAACGCAATGACCGCCAATGTAATCAGCACAATGCCGTAAATTTCATATTTTAAAACTCCGCCAAATATGGCTTTCTTTTTTCTTTTTCTTCTTCTGGACATACAAGGTCACCCCCCAGAAGAATATTATACCACGTCACTCGCTATCCGCACATATGTTCTTTTTCAGCAGCAAATGACCTATTTCTGTACTATTCGACAGCTTCTATGACCACTCGATGACCTGACCTGGTCCATAACGAGGATTGAGGTAGGCTTCCAACGGACAGTCCAACAGCCTTACTATGATCCCCCGACGACTTTCAAGCGGCTGTACCTGCATAAGCAGACCGTCTACCCGGACCTCTACAAGCTCCTCTCCTTCCTTCCACATCCCTTCCCACACCAATTCCATTGGCATTACAGTATATAATGTCATTGGGGTAGCTCCTTGCTGTGCTCACTTGAAGGGGTTCCTGTAGGGACGCCTGTAGCATTGGGTGAAAAAGGGGCATATGGAGACTGCTGTGGAGTCCCTGTCATCCCGTTTTGCTGACGGCGTGCCTCAATGATAGTATTCAACTGTTTTAGCGCCTCTCCTATACCACCAACCGCATCCATCAACCCGTATTTTACTGCATCGATTCCTCCAACCGCTGTACCAATGTCACGGTTTAATTCTCCAGTTTTGAACATCAGTTCCTTGAACCGCTCTTCTGTGATGCGGGAATGAGAAACGACGAAGCGGACGACACGCTCCTGCATTTTTTCCATATATTCAAAAGTCTGTGGGACTCCAATGACCAGGCCGCTCATACGAATAGGATGAATGGTCATCGTCGCACTCTCGGCAATGTAAGAATAAGTAGAAGATACGGCAATCGGCACACCGATACTATGCCCTCCACCTATGACTATGGTCACTGTTGGTTTACTCATGGAAGCGATCATCTCAGCAATAGCTAGACCTGCCTCTACATCACCGCCAACTGTATTTAGCAAAATCATTAATCCTTCGATACGTGGGTTTTGCTCTGCCGCTACCAACTGCGGAATAATGTGCTCATATTTTGTTGTTTTGTTTTGAGGCGGTAAGATGAGATGTCCTTCAATCTGACCGATAATCGTCATACAAAAAATATTGGACTCGCTTCCGGGCATGGAGGTTTGACCCAGCTGCTGTAAAGCCTCCATAGCAGGTAAAACGGGTCTTTGTCCAACTTCTGGTTGTTCTGGCGCTTCCGTTTCCTCGTTGCCAGAAGAGAAATTGCTGTAATGTTCCATATGGGTGATCTTCCTTTCGCTTTACGCATCTATGTGCCCCGTATTCACCCTATAGTATGGGATAGAAATGGAATATTTTATACCCACCTCCATGCCTTTCCTCAACCCCAAAATCAAAAAAAGCCTCTCTCCCCGCGGAAACCGTCCAATATTTCCTGCGGGGAGAGAGGCGACTGTGTGCCTGTGACTTAAGTTTTTAATTCAAGTTTTTGAACATATTTCAATTGAATCACACTTCCATTATAATTGGCAGAATCATCGGTCTGCGACGAGTTTGCTCATACAAGAAGCGACCCAGTGCATCCTTGACATTTGTCTTGAGGGAAGCCCATTCATTTACATTTTCACTCATGAGCTTATGCAGTGTACTTGAAACAATACGATTTGCTTCATCCAGCAAACCTTCTGATTCACGAACATACACGAAACCACGGGAAATGATATCCGGGCCCGACTTAATCGTGCCATCTTGCTTGCTCAGTGTGACAACCACTACCAAAATACCGTCCTGTGACAATAATTTGCGGTCGCGCAACACGATATTTCCTACATCTCCTACGCCTAGTCCATCAATCAGTACGTTACCTGCTGTAACTTTACCAGCTCTACGTGCTCCACCATTCTGAATTTCAATGACTTCACCGATATCCGTGATAAAGATATTTTCAGGCTCGATACCTACTCCTTCAGCAAGCAGAGCGTGACGACGCTGCATTCTGAACTCACCGTGAATTGGCAAGAAGAATTTTGGTTTCATCAGATTCAGCATCAGCTTGAGTTCTTCCTGGCTGCCGTGTCCAGAAACGTGGATACCAGGATTAGCTGCACTGTAGTATACATTGGCACCCAGACGGAACAGCTCATCAATAGTGCGTCCAACATATTTTTCATTACCTGGTACCGGAGTAGCTGCGATGATCACTGAGTCCCCTGGAAGGATATCTACCTTACGATGCGTAGAACGAGCCATTCTTGTCAAAGCAGACATTGGTTCACCCTGACTACCTGTGCAGAGAATAACTACGCGATCCGCTGACATTTTGCCAACTTCTTCAGGCTCAATCAGCATTCCATCTGGGATTTCCAAGTAGCCCAAATCAGAAGCAATACCTACGACATTAACCATGCTGCGACCAATAACCGTTACTTTACGTCCAGTTGCCTCAGCAGCATTAATGACCTGCTGAATGCGATGTACGTTCGAAGCAAAAGTGGCTACGACCACACGCTGTCTCGACTTGCGGAAAATATCTTCCAGCACAATGCCAACGCTCTTTTCCGAAGGTGTAAAGCCCGGTTTTTCGGCATTAGTACTGTCTGACAATAGAGCCAGTACGCCACGTGTGCCAATCTCAGCCATACGCTGCAAATCTGCATATTGTCCGTTCACCGGAGTATGATCAAATTTGAAGTCTCCTGTATGAACAACAGCGCCTTCAGGAGTATCAATGCAAACACCTACAGAATCAGGAATACTATGGTTGGTTTTGAAGAATGTTACTTTCAATGTGGAGCCCAGCTTGATTTCGGAATCAGCATTGATCAAAATGCGTTTGGTTTCACCAAGCAGATTCGCTTCCTTCAGCTTGTTTTCCACCAGTCCCAGCGTCAACTTGGTACCATATACAGGTACATTCAAATGTTTCAGCACGTAAGGCAAACCGCCGATATGGTCCTCGTGACCATGAGTCAACACAATGCCTCTTACTTTGTCGCGGTTCTCTGTAAGGTAGGAAATATCAGGAATAACGATATCGATGCCAAGCATGTCCTCTTCCGGAAATTTCAGACCGGAATCCACCACGACAATGTCGTTGCCGTATTGAACGACATACATATTTTTCCCGATTTCACCGACGCCGCCCAAAGCGAAAATCATCAATTTATCGTTGTTTGTTTTTTTAGACAAATGAATCTAAACCTCCTATGGTAGTTGGACGTCGTACCTTGATTTGTTATTTAATTTTCAAAAAAATACCGCACCCAGTCACTTGACCCCATTATACATGATTAAAATACGAAAAAACAAGTCATCCTGTTCGTTACGCTAGGTTTCTCATTGCCTTCTCAAACCATAAGTATGTGTCATTTTATCTACATGCCTGGTTAACAGCATAGCAAAAAGGACGTTCTATAAGAACGCCCTTCATATCGGAAGACCTTGTCAGGGCAATAACCCAGTCGATATTATACCTACCGACTGCCCTTAACAAGGATACTCCTTGTATTCATCAACATCTTTCGTCTATTTCTTTTTAGCGGGTAAATAAATTCTTAATAAACTCTGCTTCATCCTCGGTAGGCGGGATTAGTGGCAACCGAACTGAACCTACCTTAATCCCCCGTAACTCCAATGCATACTTTACAGCTACCGGATTAGGCAAAGGATGAGGACAGCCGAACATGCCCTTAAAAATCGGGAACAACTGTTGATGCAGTTTTGCTGCCTCTTGAGCGTGTCCTCCTACAAAGGAATCCAGCATCCGCTTCATTTCTGCACCTACCACGTGACTTGCTACGCTGATAATGCCATAAGCACCTACAGCCATGGCAGGCAATCCAGATGCATCATCCCCGGAATAAACCAGAAAACCTTCTGGTGCTGCCGCTGCAATCTGTGTAACTTGTGCAAGTGATGCACATTCTTTGGTTCCTACAATGTTCGGAATTTGTGCAAGCCGCAGTGTCGTTTCAGCTGTTAGGCTGGCACCGGTACGGCTTGGAACATTATACAGTATCGCTGGAAGGGATGTGGAGTTTGCAATACTTTTGAAATGCTGATATATCCCTTCCTGATTCGGTTTATTATAATATGGCACTACCAGCAGCACACCGTCTGCTCCCGCCTGCTCCGCAGCACGTGTGAGGTGGATGGAATGACGTGTGTTATTGCTTCCTGTCCCTGCAATAATTTTACATCGCCCAGCTGCTTTTTCTACAACAAATGCAAACAACTTAATTTTTTCATCATCACTCAGGGTAGGAGACTCCCCTGTTGTTCCAGATACAACAAGTGACTCTGAATGCTGTTCTTCTATTAAATAATCAATCAACGAGGACAATGCAGTCCAGTCAATCTCTCCTTGCTGATCAAAAGGTGTCACCATTGCGGTAATCAATCTGCCGAAGTTCACCATGCTGCCTCCTTTTTTTGCAAGTCCGAGCACGGACAATGCGCCTATTGATGGAGTTCAAATTTATTATGCAATGCGCGTACAGCCTGCACCATATCTTCCTTTTTAACAAGTACCCAGATCGTGGTGTTGGAATCTGCCGATTGAAGGATCTGTACGTCTGATTCTGTCAATGCCTCCACAATTGTCGCCATAATACCTGGTACCCCGTTGATACCACCGCCTATGACCGAAACTTTAGCACACCCGGCCAGTATTTTAGGCTCTAGACCCAAACCGTTAAGTACTTCAACCGCTTTGCTTCCATCATTATCAAATACGGTATAAACCGCTCCTGATGGAGTTACATTAATGAAATCGACGCTGATTCCGTGTTCAGCCATAGATTTGAATACTTGTAATTGCAAGTGCTCCAAACCCGACTTTAATTCAACAGTAATTTGAGTAACATTGCCGACATACGCAATACCGGTCACGAAGCGGTCTACGATATCTGCCTGCACATCTTTAAAGCCTTCCGGATGGGTAACCAACGTCCCCTCTCCCTCGGAGAAGGTAGAGCGAACCCGTACCGGAATATTAGCCTGCATGGCTATTTCAACAGCACGAGGATGGATCACCTTTGCTCCCTGATGAGCCATATTACAAATTTCCGTATAGCTAACATGTGCAAGCGGCTTCGCATTTTCCACAATACGCGGATCAGCGGTCAAAATACCATTCACATCTGTATAAATATCAACCATATCCGCATGTAGAGCAGCACCTAGTGCAGTAGCTGACGTATCGCTGCCTCCCCGACCAAGGGTAGTCATATCACCATCAGCTGTTTGTCCCTGAAAACCAGTCACAATGACCACTCTGCCTTGGTTCAGTTCTTCCACAATACGGTCTGGCTTGATATCCAAAATCCGAGCATTGCCGTATTGATCATCCGTAATAAAGCCTGCCTGTGCTCCAGTCAGCACTGTAGCAGGGATACCTTCCTTCTCCATCAGGCTGCACAATGTAGCAGCAGAAATGATTTCACCACAGCACAGCAGTAAATCCCGTTCGCGCTTCGGAAGACTGTCGCCGTTAGATGCCGCCCAATCCAGCAACGTGTCCGTGGCATAAGGCTCTCCTTTCCTCCCCATGGCCGACACAACAACAACCAATTGAAAATTTTGCTTCAGTTCCCGCTTCACATGTGCCAGCACAAGTTGACGCGCTTCAGGTGTGGATAGCGAGGTTCCCCCAAATTTTTGCACCAAAATACCCATTATTCTTCCCCCATATACTCCCGGCTTTAGGAACGTTACTCCGCTTTTGCAGCAATAATTTCCGCGATTTGCACCGCGTTCCATGCCGCTCCCTTGAGCAGATTGTCGGATACGACCCACAAGTTCAAACCACGGCTATTGCCCAAATCACGACGTACACGCCCTACGAATACGTCGGGTTTTCCTGCCGCTTCGGATGCGAGCGGATAAAGCTGGGCAGCAGGATCGTCTACCAGCGTTACTCCAGGTGCGGAAGCCAACAGATTACGAACTTCTTCTAGATCATAATCTTTTTTAAGCTCTACATAGACGGATTCCGAGTGACCGTATACAACAGGAATACGCACACACGTTGCGGTTACGTCTACAGAATCGTCACCCAATATTTTTTTCGTTTCGCGTACCATTTTCATTTCTTCCAGTGTATAGCCATTATCCTGAAACTTATCGATTTGCGGAATAGCATTGAAAGCAATCTGATGTTTTACTGGCAACGAACCTACCGGCAGCAGATCTGGCTGAACCTCATCACCGTTAAGAATGGCTGCGCTTTGACGATTCAATTCATCAATAGCACGGCTTCCAGCGCCCGATACGGCCTGGTATGTGGATACTATGATACGAGAAATGCCATATTGATCATATAATGGTTTCAAAGCAGCTGCCATCTGGATAGTGGAGCAGTTAGGGTTGGCGATAATTCCCTGATGCTCGGCAATTTTATCGCTGTTCACCTCAGGTACTACAAGAGGAGCTGTCGGTTCCATTCGGAATGCGTTGGTGTTGTCAATGCAAACTGCCCCATGACGAACAGCATGCGGCGCCAGTTCCTTACTCACGTCTCCGCCTGCACTAAACAAAGCAATGTCGATTCCTTCAAAGCTGTCGGGGGTAGCAATCTCTACTGGAATCTGCTGACCTTTAAAGCTAATTAACGTGCCGGCAGAACGAGGCGAAGAAAGAAATTTGATTTTTTCCACAGGAAAATCTCGTTTTTCCAGCAGATTTACGATCTGTTCGCCTACAGCGCCTGTCGCTCCAACGACAGCTACATTAAACTTTCTATTGCTCATCTGGTGTATCTCCCCTTCTCGACTAAAAAACCATTTTTTATTCTGAAAGCATCCACCGCCAACAAGAAATTAGACTCGATGCATTATCGAATCATCTTCTAGGCGAGGGATGCTCAGCAGTTAACTATAGTACTTCATGGGGTCTTGCGTTCCACAATCATCGGCTGAATCTGTTTGCCCTGCAATGCTTCATAGGCAGCCTCTGGAATCAACTCCATATTGGCTACAAGCGAGTTCGGCTTTTTAACTGGATTATCCTGTCCGAACGGCACAAAAAAGATGTTTTTGGCTACTAGTAACTTGGCGATATTAGCAGCATTTAGACCAAGTCCATCATTAGTAGATATGGCTAAAAGAAGTGGACGACCATTGCGTAATTGCGCCTTGGCAGCCATTAAAACCGGACTGTCTGTCATCGCATTCGCTAACTTACTCATCGAATTCCCCGTCAACGGTGCAATCACCAGCACATCGAGCATTTGGGAGGGTCCCAGTGGCTCAGCCTCCACAATTGTAGAAATGATATCATTCCCTGTTATATCTTTCAACTGTTTTTGCCAACTTTGCGAAGTACCGAAACGAGTATCCGTTGTTAGTACGGTATTGGATATAATGGGAACGACCTTCGCACCCTCATCTACGAAGCGCTGTATAACAGGCATTACCTCTTCAAACGTGCAATGTGAGCCTGTAATGGCATAACCTACTGTTTTCCCTTGCCAACTCATTGCGCATCCCCCCGATCAGGATTGTCTTCCATTAACAACTGCACCAGCGTATTCGCTATAATGGCACCTGCAGTTTTGGGAGCAACTATACCAGGAAGACCGGGGGCAAGCATAGCCTTAATTCCACGTTTTTCCGCATACCGGAAATCACAACCGCCCGGGGCAGAAGCAAGATCTATAATCACGGTACTCAGTGGCAACTTAGACAGGATTTGCGCTGTGATAATCATAGAGGGTATCGTATTAAAAATCAAGTCAACTCCCTTTGTCTCATTCGCTAAATCCCTCGTCATAAAAGGCTTCCAACCCATTTCTACAGCTCTCGCTGCATCCTCTGCCCGCCGTACTCCAACCTTCACTTTGGCTCCCAATCCCTGTAGTGCCCTTGCCATGGTAAATCCAGTCCGTCCCATGCCTAGAACCATACAATCTGCACCATGAATCGTAAAATCAGTATGCTGAATTGCCATCATCAGTGCGCCTTCAGCCGTAGGTATAGAATTGTATATGGCCACATCATCTCTTTCCAGCAGCTCAACCAGCTTCAATTCATGTCTGGTACATATTTCTTTTAAGTACGCTCGCGCCATCCCTGTATATACAACGCAATGCGGTGGAAGAGCAGCAGCATGCTCATTCAGAAACTGGAGCTTCTGTGCTCCGAAAAGTGCATTTACGTTGCCTTCCTCATCGCATCCCACCACCGGTAGAATCAGTGCGTCTGACGATTCCAGCAGCTTGACAGACATGGGTTCTAGTGTGACTCCTTTGAGTGGTACTTCAAGCATGTCAAAGCCGACCACGGTGACGGTAGCATCCATGTCCACACATTTGCGGATTACCTCAAGCTGCCTCGCATCTCCACCCAAAACAACGATGCGCATTCCTGTTAGCATCCGGATCACTCCTTTCCGAGACACGATATGCTTTTAGTCTATGCAGATGCCCGGAGAGGGGTGAAAAAACACAAAAAAAGCCGCCCCTCTACGGGACGACTTTTATGTATATGCTTTACTTTTTAAACGAGTAATATTGAAGTTTTTGCAAAATCAATTGGATTACAGGTTTTGCAAGTAAATCGTAGACTCAGCGTCCTGTATGACCAAACCCACCAGCACCCCGCACTGTTTCAGACAAATGGTCTACTTGTTTCAGCTCGACCTCAGGCACAACCTGAAATACCATTTGTGCAATTCGCTCATTGCGCGTAATGGTGAACGGTTCCTCGCCTAAATTGATAAGGAGCACCTTAATCTCCCCACGATAATCTGCATCAATCGTCCCAGGTGTGTTAAGACAAGTAATACCATGCTTGAGAGCCAGTCCACTACGCGGACGGATTTGTGCCTCTAATCCTGCTGGCATAGCTATTGCAAATCCAGTTGGAACGAGGCATCGTTTGCCAGGTTCCAGAACCAAATCCTCCTGCACTGCTGCATACAAGTCAAACCCAGATGCAAGCTCTGACATTTTGCGGGGTAGCTCAATATCTTCATTGCCCCCGAGTCTGTTAATTTCAACGTAAGTTAACAAAATAGTCCCTCCTCATATCCTTAACCGCTGAATCACTCGCTCCGACCATTGACAGAGCAAACGGCTCCGAAAACATCCGATCCAGCACTTTGTTCACATCATCAGCCGTTACTTGCTCAATGTGTTCAATCATTTGATCCAGCGTATAATGCTGACCCAACATTAACTCATTCTTTCCAAGACGGTTCATCCGGCTACCAGTGCTCTCAAGGCTTAAAATCAGACTTCCTTTTAGCTGCTCCTTGCCTTTGCGAAGCTCATTAGCGTCCAAACCGTTGACAGCTACATCTCGCAACAACTCCAGTGTCAAATCGAGCACATCCTTTGTTTGCTTAGGAGCGGTGCCTGCGTAGATCGTGAACATTCCACTATCTGCATGGGAGCTATGATAGGAATAGACCGAATAAGCCAGTCCGCGTTTTTCACGAATTTCTTGAAATAAACGTGAGCTCATACCCCCGCCGATCGCGTTATTCAGCAAAACCATAGCATACTGGAGATCGTCGCCTATTGCAAATCCAGGCAGGGATAGACAAATGTGATTCTGCTCCGTTGCTTTCTCATGGTACAACAGCTGACCGTTAAACGCAGGTACTGTCAGTGGCGAAACGGTTCCATGATTATCGAAATGCCCAAAATGTTGCTCCAGCAATTCTAAAAGACGATCGTCAACATTACCAGCCACACTGATAACTGTATTATCAATTGTATAGTGCTCCTTCATATAATGGCTGAGATGTGAGCTATCCATAGCTAGCAGGTGATCTTCGGTTCCGAGAATCGGATAAGCCAGTGGGTGCTCACCATAGGCCGCGCGAGAAACAAGATCGTGCACCATATCATCAGGTGTGTCCTCGTACATGGAGATTTCCTCCAAAATCACATTTTTCTCTCTTGCTAGCTCTTCCTGATCCAATTTGGAATTAAAGAACATATCAGACAGTACATCGACTGCGATCGGTAGATGCTCATCTAGCACTTTTGCATAATAGCACGTATATTCCTTCGAAGTGAAAGCATTAACATTTCCTCCGATGGCGTCAAATTGCTCAGCGATTTCCTTAGCACTAAAACGCTCTGTTCCTTTGAAAAGCATGTGTTCAATAAAATGAGAAATACCGCTATTGTCCGATGTTTCGTTCCGGGAACCGGTTTTAACCCAGATGCCGAAAGAAACAGAACGCACGGTTGGAATTTTTTCGATGACCACTCTTAGGCCGTTTTTAAGTTGAATTCTTTCCACGCTTGGCCCTCCTAAACTGAATTGCATACTTAGCCATAATGTTCAATCCTAACAGAAAAAAGACATTCACTCAACCGGAGCTGGTAGCTGCCGATCAGGAGAAAGCGTCTGACTAACAGTTCCAAGTACAAGTCCTTTACTACGGATGGCATGAATCATGCCTTTGAGAGCAGCAGCAGACGAATCTGTTGGGTGCATCAATATCAGGGAGCCTGACTCAACCTTGCTGTTAATTTTATGAACCACCGATTGCGGTGACGGATGTTTCCAATCTACGGTGTCCAATGTCCACAACACTGTTTTGAGCCCATGTTCTGCTGCTATATCCACTGTTTGTTGATTAAAGTCACCCGATGGAGGGGCAAACCAATTATTTTTGACACCTAAAGTTTGTTGAAGAAGCTCTTCCGTCTTTTCGATTTCTTGTACGGCTCTAGCTCGGCTCAAACGACTCATATTAGGATGAGAGTAAGCATGATTCGAAAGCTCATGCCCTCTTCTTTGAATTTCCTTGGCGAGTTCAGGATTTTTCTTCAGCCAACTTCCATCAAGAAAAAATGTAGCCTTAACCTTCTCCTGATCCAATGTATCCAATATAGGCACGATAAACTCATTCCCCCATGCTACGTTGATCATGAAGGAAACCATTGGTTTTTCGGGATTGCCCCTGTAAATTGGGACATTACCCAGTTGATTTAAATGTATTTTGGGTGCCAATTGGCGATATACATATTGAATAGGCCGATCTGGAGCTGCAATGGCTTTGCGATAGGTAGCATCCAGATCGACCTCCAGTCCGTTATAACCTGGAATAGCCTTCCACACCCTGTCTATCTTAGCATCAACTGGTTCTCTTCGCTGACGCGTTGCTTCTGTCTTTAGTCGCTGCATAAGCGCATTATCAGGCAAAGCTACTACCGCCATCGTGGGTGTAGCTTCAAGCTCTTCGGCTCCTGTAGCGTCTCCATTGCGTAATTGACTAGCGTAGTCACGAACCCCGCTAAACTGCCCAATTACCAGTGTGATGGCTAAAGTGGCTACCACCCACACTGCTCGTTTCACCCTACTCATCATTCCTTCATCCTCCCGCTCGTTTGTCCACATTGTATGCGAGAAGGACAAGATCTATGACGTAGTAAGCAATAGAAGCCCACTTAGGTGCAGCTTGTGCATATGTATGAAAAAAGAGCCAGAAACGTAGCTCTGCCTCTTTCCAAACTTAATTAATACTATTCAAACCCCTTATTTTGTACAAACGTATAGACTCCCTGTGGTATACGAACCACAACCTAGGACTTAGCAGGAGCTTCAGCCGTCAGTACTGCCTTACGGGACAAATTGACACGACCTTGCTGATCGATTTCAGTTACTTTCACTGTAATCGTATCACCAATAGCAATGACATCTTCAACTTTGGCTACACGCTCAGTAGACAGTTGAGAAATATGAACCAGACCATCTTTACCCGGTAAAATTTCAACAAATGCGCCGAATTTTTCAATTCGTTTGACTGTACCGATGTAAATCTCGCCGACCACGACTTCTTTTACGATACCTTCAATAATGGAACGCGCCTTCTCATTCATCTCTTGATTTGTAGAAGCGATGAACACACGACCATCTTGTTCAATATCGATTTTCACGCCGGTTTCTTCGATGATCTTGTTGATGATTTTACCACCAGCTCCAATAACATCACGGATTTTATCCGGGTTAATGTGCATTGTCATAATTTTTGGAGCATACGGAGACAATTGCTCACGTGGTTTCTGGATCGCTTCCATCATTTTTCCAAGAATGAATAAACGTCCTTCTCTGGCTTGCTTGAGCGCATCCTGTAAAATATTGCGGTCAATACCGTCAATTTTAATATCCATTTGAATGGCAGTTACGCCTTCCGCAGTACCAGCAACTTTAAAGTCCATATCGCCCAGATGATCTTCCATACCCTGAATATCCGTCAGTACGGAAACATGATCTCCATCCTTGATCAATCCCATAGCTACGCCTGCAACTGGAGCTTTAATCGGTACACCTGCATCCATCATCGCCAGTGTGCTTGCACAAATACTAGCTTGTGAGGTCGATCCATTCGATTCCAGCACTTCGGAAACCAGACGGATCGTGTACGGAAATTCAGTTTCGGAAGGAATTACTTTGGAAAGCGCACGCTCACCAAGAGCACCATGTCCGATTTCACGACGACCCGGCGCGCGCAATGGACGAGCCTCACCTACGCTGAATGGAGGGAAATTGTAATGATGCATGAAGCGTTTGGTTTCTTCCAGATCAATACCGTCCAGAATTTGTACATCCCCTAGTGCACCAAGAGTACAAACGCTAAGCGCCTGCGTTTGCCCACGTGTAAACAAGCCTGAACCGTGCGTACGCGGCAAAATGCTAGTGTCGCTTTCAATTGGACGAATTTCGTCAAGCTTACGACCATCAGGGCGCACTTTATCATGCGTAATCAGACGACGGACTTCTTCCTTAACGATATCATAGAGAACTTCGCTCACATCACTCAAAAGCTCAGGTGTCTCTATGTATTGTGCTTCAAAATGGGCAACGGTCTCTTCGTTAACTGCATCAATCGCCTCTTGACGGGCATGTTTTTCTGCAATTTTAACGGCTTCCACCAAACGATCAGCTGCATAAGCACGTACTTCACTGTTCACTTTTTCATCAACAGCATGCAGCTTAACCTGCATTTTCTCTTTACCTGCTACTTGCACCAATTGTTCAATAACTGCCACAATGTTCTTAATCTCATCATGTCCGAACATAATAGCTTCGAGCATAACTTCCTCTGGAATCTCATCGCCTTCTGCTTCTACCATCATAATGGCATCTTTTGTTCCAGCTACAACGAGATACAGATCGCTTGTGTTTTGCTGTGCAATATCTGGATTAATCACAAATTGTCCGTTTACACGACCTACAGCAACTCCGCCAATTGGACCGTTAAAAGGAACATCCGAAATACTGAGTGCTGCTGAGGTTCCAATCATGGCTGCAATTTCTGGTTCGCAATCCTGATCAACACTCATGACTAGGTTTAACACCTGCACATCATTGCGGAAACCTTCAGGGAACAATGGGCGAATTGGACGGTCTGTCAAACGACTGGATAAAATCGCCTTTTGACTCGGGCGTCCTTCACGCTTAATAAATCCGCCAGGAATTTTCCCCACAGCATACAATCTTTCCTCATAGTTCACGGTCAGCGGAAAAAAGTCCAAATCTTTCGGTTCACGGGAAGCGGTCACAGTACACAGCACAACTGTTTCTCCGTAACTCACCTTAACTGCCGCATTGGCTTGTTTTGCAAGACGTCCTGTTTCAAGCACCAGCTTTCTTCCGCCGAGTTGCATTTCTACGCGTTGCTCCATGGTATCCCTCCATTTCATTTCATTGTAAAAGTTCTATACACATCCAGTATTTCCTGCGCAGGTCTTATTCATAAGAAATTCACAGACAAAATAGGATATGTAATTCAAAAAAAGATTCCTCATTTCAAAAAAGAACCCGGCTGCTGTCCGCCGTCGCCTTAGCAGGGACAAGCGGTGAACAACCAGGCTTCTTTTCTCATTACATGTCTGAAAATTAACGACGCAGTCCGAGACGCTCGATCAACGCACTGTAACGTTTAACATCAGTCTTCTTCAGGTAAGCCAAAAGTTTACGACGCTGACCGACCATTTTCAACAACCCGCGGCGGGAGTGATGGTCTTTCTTGTGCGAACGAAAGTGACTTTGCAAGTTGACGATGTTTTCAGTAAGGATAGCGATTTGTACCTCAGGTGATCCTGTATCGGATTCATGAGTTTTGTACTCCTCGATCAATTGCTGTTTACGCTCTTGAGTCAATGCCATCCTGTTCACCTCCTTCATTATAATCGCCATTAGCCTCGTAACCGCCGGTGAAAGCGGACAACCAAGCTAAGGTTCATCGTTGTTTACACAACATAAGTCAGTATAACACAGCGCCTGTCTTATGTAAATAAATTAGCCCAACAGCTTTTTAGCCGTTTGTGCGTCATTGCCAATTTGGCTGATCAGTTCTTCCACTGAAGAGAATTTGCGTTCAGGGCGGATGTAATGGTGAAGCTCAACGAGCACAGACTCCCCATAAATTTGTTGATTAAAATCAAAAAGATGTACCTCAAACGACGGATTCAGCACACCTTCATGAAAAGTAGGCTTAACCCCTACATTCATTACACCATTTATCCAATGATCACCTATGAGCGCTCGTACAGCATATACACCCTTAACCGGAATGACATAAGAATCATCCAGCTTGAGATTAGCTGTCGGAAAACCGATTGTGCGTCCGCGCTTCTCACCATCCATCACAGTACCCTGGATACGATAAGGGCGTCCCAACCAGCGCGAGGCATGTGCTAAATCCCCCGTCTGTAAAGCACGGCGAATGCCTGAGCTGCTTACCTTATCCCCATCCAGTTCGAACGGTGGTACAGTGTAGACAGACATCAGCTCTCCTCCCAGCTTCCGAAGCGTATCCTCATGCCCGGCTCCCCGGTGGCCAAACCTAAAATCAAAACCTACTACCGCCGTTAGAATTTGTAATGGAAGTAACACGTCTGTTATAAAAGCCTCCGGGCTAACCTTGGAAAATTCTTCGTTAAAACTTAAAATATAAAGTACATCCACACCCATATCGGACAGAATAGTCTGCTTATCCGCAAGCGGTGTTAAATAACCTTCATAATCGCCTTTTTTCATGACTTCCTTCGGATGAGGGTGAAATGTCATGACAGATACTGGCACTTTCTGTTCGCGAGCGAGCGCGACGGCCTTGCGTATCACGCTTGCATGTCCCAGATGAAGGCCGTCGAACTGGCCGATCGCCGTGACTTGTGGACGTCCCCATTGCTGCAATAGCTCATCACTCAAAGGATAAGATAACGATACGGTAATCATATTCATTCACCTGCATTTCACATCATTTGACTAACTTCGTCAAAAATTATAGCACAATTCAAGGTGAAAAACGTCTATCAGCATAATTTCACAGAAGCCAGGCCGCAGTCTAGGAGAAAATCTCTGGCGATTATAGAATGATTCAGCTCCGCTGAAAATTTATAAATTCTACAAACTTAAAAAAACTTTAATTGGAGCGATCGCACCTGATTCATCCCGTCCATATATGCCTAAAAACGTTTTATCCTCTTTATATAATCGGAAAGGCTGGTTGTCTGTCACTGGTGGTGAAATCATACTCAGCGACAGGCGTTGGCCTTGCAGAGCCGCAGCTGCCTTGGATTCAGCCACTGTATGCTCAGGCATATAGTCAATTGCTTTATCGGTGGCGATAAGCCGCTCACCTAGGCTACCATCGGCTACATAGCGCTCAATTTCTTCAAATGTTAAACAATGTTCTGCAGAAATTCCCGCAGACATGGTTCGCTCCAGCTTAACCATTGTTGAAGGATATCCCAATTCACGGCCAATATCAACACATAGTGTACGGATGTAAGTACCTTTGGAGCATAAAGCACGAAAAGAAATATCCACATGCGCCCCCATCTTCGCAAATCCCGTCATTTCCAGCTCGTAAATGCTCACTTCACGACTTTTACGCTCCACGGTTTTGCCCTCTCGAGCCAGCTCGTATAGACGTTTTCCATCTACTTTGAGGGCAGAGTACATGGGTGGGACTTGGGAGATCGTACCAACGAAACGCTCCAAAACCGCTTTGGCTTCCATTTCGGTCACCTCAACCGGACGTTCGCTCTCTTCTGTTATTGTCCCAGTCAGGTCTTCGGTATCAGTGGCAATGCCTAAGCGCAGTGTAGCCCGGTATTCCTTGGGTCGCTCTTGCATGTACTCCACCACTCGGGTAGCGCGTCCCAGACACAAGGGCAGAACACCGGTTACCTGCGGATCTAGTGTCCCAGTATGTCCTATTCGCTTCATCCCCAATAAACGGCGAGCCTTGGCCACCACATCATGAGAGGTAAATCCAGCAGGTTTATAAACAGGTAGAACACCTTCCCAAGTTGCCTGTTCCTTCTTTATTGGGTTCATAGCTCAGACTTCACCCGCCCTACAATTGTCTCAATGATATCTTCCAGCTTACCCTCTAGTCGACAGCCAGCCGCACGTACATGTCCGCCGCCCCCAAATGATTGAGCCAGCGCAGCTACATCAACATTCCCTGCCGATCTCAAACTAGCCTTGGTCGCTTGATCATTAATAACTTTAAAGAAAATGCCGACTTCAACCCCACGAATATTTCTTGGATAATTCACGATGCCTTCCAAGTCCTCATTTACAGCACCACATTCCGTCATATCATCAGGTGTTACAACGACCCAAGCAACTTTACCGTCCTCCGACATCGTGAGCGTTTGCAATGCTTTGGTTAGTACTTTCATTTGGGGAAATGTCATTTCCTCGAGCAATTTCTCGGACAAAAATGGGCCATCTACACCATAAGCAAGTAGCTGTGATACCGTAGACATCACTTTCGGTGAAGTATTGGAGTAGCGGAAGCCTCCCGTATCTGTTAACAACCCTGTATATACAGCTGTTGCTACTTCGACATCCCAAGTTACTGCAAACTTTTCCAATAAATCAAAAAGGATTTCCGCTGTTGCCGCAGCATCTGACTTAATCACATTAACCGTACCAAAAGCATCGTTCGTTGGATGATGATCGATATTCAGAATAATGGCATCTTCCGTAAAAAACTGCTCTGTCAAACCAACACGACGGTAATCCGCACAATCTACACAAATGATCCGGTTGTATTTCCGTTCTGGCGGTTGTTGACTCATATCCATAATCTCATCGGCATGCCATAAAAAATCCATGCGTTTAGGAATAGGTCCCTCATTCAGCATGGTAAATTTCTTCCCCAGACATGAGAGAAGCCAGCCCACCGTTACGGTGGAGCTGACTGCGTCTCCGTCCGGCTGTACATGCGATACGATCAGGTAATCATCATGCTCCAGAATAAATTCCTTCGCTTGTTGAAGCGCCTGTTCATAGGTATGCATTGCCGTCTCCTTTACATTCAGTTCATGGTTCTTCAGACTAACAAAAATTCCTATTTCTCATCCTTGTCGATATCACTCAACAGCTTTTCAATTCGGCTGCCATAAGCAATAGATTCGTCAATTTTGAAAATCAGCTCAGGAATATGGCGAAGCCGTATCCGTTTGCCAAGTTCAGAACGAAGATAACCGTTCGCTTTGTCCAGCGCCTTCAGAGAAGAAGTTTTTTGTTCTTCATCTCCAAGTACGCTCAAGTATACTTTCGCTTGGGACAAATCGTTTGTGACATCGACACCAGTCACCGTAATAAAACCGATACGTGGGTCTTTTAATTCGGTCTGTATGAGTAGGCTTAGTTCCTTCTTAATCTGCTCGCCAACTCGACCTGTACGTATTTTAGCCATGGGTGCTCACCTCTCTGCCGTTAGCGCTCCACTGTTTCCATGACGAACGCTTCAATAATGTCGGATTCCTTAACATCATTATAACCATCAAGGGTGATACCACATTCGTAACCTTGGGCAACTTCTTTTGCGTCGTCCTTAAAGCGTTTCAGTGAGTCGATTTTACCTTCAAAAATAACGATACCATCACGAATCAGACGTGCTTCTGCTGAACGAGTAATTTTGCCGGACGTCACCATGCAACCAGCAATCGTACCGACTTTAGTAACTTTAAACACGTTACGAACTTCAGCGTGACCGATCACATTTTCTTTATATTCAGGGTCCAGCATACCTTTCATAGCCTGCTCGATTTCTTCAATGACATTGTAAATAACGCGATGCAGACGAATGTCCACTTTTTCAGCTTCCGCTGTAGATTTCGCCTGATTATCAGGACGAACGTTAAAGCCAATAACAATGGCATTGGATGCCGCAGCCAAAATAATATCGGATTCGGTGATTGCACCTGCACCACTGTGAAGAATTTTGACGCGTACACCTTCAACTTCAATCTTGTTCAAGGAGCCTTTCAGCGCTTCGACAGAACCTTGTACGTCACCTTTAATAATGACGTTCAGATCCTTCATCTCGCCATCCTTGATGTGTTGGAACAGGTCATCCAGCGTTACGCGGGTATTACTGCCCAGATCAGATTGACGTTGCGTAATCGCACGTTTATCAGCGATAGCACGAGCTTTACGCTCATCCTCGAACACCATGAACGGATCGCCTGCAAGTGGAACTTCTGTCAGACCAGTAATTTCAACTGGAGTGGAAGGACCTGCTTCCTTAAGACGACGACCTTTATCGTTAACCATGGCACGTACACGTCCGAAGCAGTTACCTGCTACGAATGCATCGCCGACTTTCAGTGTCCCGTTTTGAACGAGAATACGGGCTACAGAACCGCGACCTTTATCCAGCTCAGCCTCAATAATAGTACCACGTGCCCGTTTATCTGGGTTCGCTTTGTACTCATTCACTTCAGCTACGAGCAGAATCATTTCGAGCAAATCTTCCAGGCCCATTCTTTGTTTAGCGGAAACATTGACAAAAATTGTATCGCCGCCCCACTCTTCGGGCACCAATTCATATTCTGTAAGTTCTTGCTTTACTTTGTCCGGGTTGGCATCCGGTTTGTCGATTTTGTTTACAGCTACGATTATTGGTAGACCTGCTGCTTTTGCATGGCTAATGGCTTCAACCGTTTGTGGCATAACACCGTCATCAGCTGCAACCACAATAATCGTCATATCTGTTACTTGAGCACCACGTGCACGCATAGCGGTAAAGGCTTCGTGACCTGGTGTATCCAAGAAAGTGATTTTTTTGCTGTTAATTTCAACTTGGTATGCACCAATGTGCTGTGTAATACCGCCAGCTTCACCACCTGTTACATTCGTGGAGCGAATGGCATCCAGCAAAGTTGTTTTACCATGATCGACGTGACCCATAATTGTTACAACCGGTGGACGTGTTCTCAAATCCGCTGGATCATCATTTTCTTCCACAGTTTCAAAACGATCTTCTTCCACTGGGATTTTCACTTCTACCTCGACGCCAAAGTCACCAGCAAGCAAGAGAATGGTATCCATATCCAGTTCTTGGTTGATGGTCGCCATTGTTCCGAGCATGATCAATTTTTTGATGACTTCTGAAGCATCCTTGTGAAGAAGCTTGGCTGTTTCGCCTACAGTCATCTCACCACGCACAATAATTTTCTTAGGCGTGTTGTCGATTTTCTCGCGACGCTCCTGTTGTTGACCTTTACCACGGTTGTTGAATTTACCACCACGATTGTTTCCACCACGGTTGTTGCCTCCACGACCACCGTTACCACCGCGTCCTCCGCCTTGACGGTTATCGTCAAAACGTCCTTGACCGGAACGGTTACCGCTGTTGTTGGAGTTGCCACCTGTACGGCTGCCACCACTGCGGTTGGAATTATTGCTTCCTGCCGAAGAAGAAGTTCTTACTGCCGCACCACCCTGGCTGCTTCCCTGAGGACGTGAACCTGTGTTATTGCTACCGGTACGCTGTTGTCCTCCCTGCTGTTGACCATTACTGCGGTTCTGAGTGCCTTGCTGGCCGCCTGGTCTACTAGAACCTTGTTGACTGCGGTTTTGACCGCCCTGCTGACTGCTTTGCGCTTTTGGAGCGCTGCTTCGGTTACTGTTTTGGTTGTTGTTTGTCCTATTCATACTTACCTGCTTTTCCTGTTGATTTTTGGTTTGCTCCGTTGAATGATTACTATTCTGGCTTGAACCGGTCTGATTCGAGCTTACTTGCGCCGTACCTGCTTCGCCTTGCTTGACCGCAGCATTGGATTTAATATTCTTAAAAAAATTTTCCACTTTACCTACGGCATCATGTTCCATGACGCTCATATGGTTGTTCACGGGAATATCCAGCCGTTTAAGAATGGTGATAATTTCTTTGCTGCTCATGTTCAACGATTTGGCGTATTCGTATACCCGCACTTTGTCTTTGCTTTCTTGTTTACTCAATATACTCCACCTCCGACATTATCCCCGCATGTTTCATGATCAATTTCGCGAATCCTTGATCCGTCACAGCCAGCACGACCCGTTCAGGTTTGCCGATGCTGCTTCCCAAGCTTTCCCGGTCAAATCCTATCAATAAGGGGATTTTGTACGTCCCGCATTTGTCGCGGAATTTCTTTTGAGTATTCATTGAAGCATCTTTCGCAAGAATGACCAGCTTGGCTTCTGAAGACCTGATCGCTTTATAAACGATCTCATCACCTGTTAGCAACTTGCCAGCTCTCATGGCAAGCCCCAATCCAGACAGCGCCTTATTCATCCTGCACGCTGCCTTGTGCCGCCAGGAATTCTTCCTCGACGGCAGCAAAATCACGACTTAGCTGCTCATAAATATCAGGATGGACCGAGTGCTTCAATGCTCGATCCAGTGCCTTGCTCTTTTGAGCCAACTTGAAGCAGGCGGCTTTGCCGCACAAGTAAGCGCCGCGTCCCGACTTTTTGCCAGTCAAGTCAATCAACACTTCGTCTTCAGGGGTTTTGACGACACGGATTAACTGCTTCTTTGGCATCATTTCATGACAGGCGACACATTTGCGCAAAGGTATCTTTCTCTGTTTCATGCATTAACCCCCCTACACTCCGCTTAATCTACAGAAACGGAATCCTGATGCATTTCATCGGTGGATGTTCTCGGTCTGCCGAGTTCTTCCTCCGCCTGTGTTTCACTCTTAATATCAATTTTCCAGCCAGTAAGCTTAGCAGCAAGGCGAGCATTTTGCCCTTTGATACCAATAGCTAGAGAAAGCTGATAATCAGGTACTATAACGCGAGCCATTTTCTCTTCTTCAAACACCTGTACTTCAAGCACCTTGGACGGACTCAAAGCATTAGCCACGTATTCATCAACATTATCAGAATAGCGTACAATGTCGATTTTTTCGCCACGCAGCTCGTTTACAATGGTCTGCACCCGCGTTCCTCTTGGTCCCACACAAGAACCTACCGGATCAACCTCGGCGTTACGAGAATGAACAGCAATTTTAGAACGGAAGCCTGCTTCACGCGCTACGGAACGAATCTCTACAACACCGTCAAAAATTTCAGGCACTTCGAGTTCGAACAAACGCTTAAGCAGACCCGGATGTGATCGGGACAGCATAATTTGCGGTCCTTTGGTTGTGTTCTCCACCTTGGTAATATAAGCCTTAATCCGATCCAAATGGTTGAATTTCTCATTAGGCATTAGCTCACTCAACGGAAGAACTGCTTCCACCTTGCCAAGATCAATATAAATATTGCGTGGATCTTGGCGCTGTACAGTTCCTGTTACAATATCCTCTTCCTTGTCCACAAACTTATTGTAGATCAGTCCCCGTTCCGCTTCGCGAATGCGCTGGGTCACGACTTGCTTCGCTGTTTGTGCAGCAATCCGTCCAAAATCACGTGGTGTGACTTCAATTTCAGCAACATCCTCCAACTGAAAATGTGGGTTAATCTCACGGGCTGCCGGCAACGAAATCTCGGTGCGAGGATCCAATACCTCCTCAACAATCAGCTTACGGGCATATACCTTAATGACTCCCGAGTTGCGGTTCATATCAACACGCACGTTTTGTGCGGTATTGAAATTCCGTTTGTAGCTGGAAATCAGGGCTGCTTCAATGGCCTCAAACAGCACGTCCTTACTGATCCCCTTTTCTCTTTCCAACTCGTTCATTGCTTCAATAAAATCCATACTCATGGATTACTGCTCCCCCTTTCAAATGATGGCACCTGCGTACTGGTCGGCACACGAGGCAAAAAACATGTAGTACATGTCAAACAGCAACAATCAAATCTGAATTAAAATATGATCGCGAGCCTTGCACCGGCTACCTTGTCATAAGGTATGGTATGCTTCTTTTGTCCACTTTGGACGGTGAGTTCCCCATCTTCAAAAGAAAGCAAACGGCCTTCGAATTCCTTCAGACCGTTAATCGGCTCGTATGTAGTAACGAATACGTTTTTGCCTACCGCTTTAGTGACATCCTCCGCTTTTTTCAGCGGTCTCTCGGCGCCTGGTGAAGACACCTCCAGAAAATATGCTGTAGAAACAGGGTCATTTTCATCCAGCTTTTGACCCAAATATTCACTGATCATACTACAGTCGTCCAGATCAATTCCTCCGTCTTTATCTACAAAAACGCGAAGAAACCAATTGCTACCCTCTTTGACATACTCGACATCGACCAGTTCAAAACCATGCTCATCGAGGTAAGGTTGGGCCATTTCTTCTACTACTGATTTGATCTTTGGTGTGCTCAAAGATTATAACCTCCAAAAGTGAACTTTCCTGTGGTGAAAAAGAGATACCCTCTTGCCGTGGGCAATGCTTCTCCATCACCGGCATTTTCATTTTCATTTGATGTAATGTTCATTTTGGGCTCACTGCAAATAAACCGGCGTACCGGTTGCCTGCCCAAAAATAACCTTTTTTTCACGTTGTACCTGTATATCAAACAGTAAAGAGTGGGTTTCCCCACTCTTTTAGCAACGGTTTTATCTCCATGATTACCAAAAAAATTATAACATAACCATAGTTATGTGACAAGTGCCAGAGCTTGACTACTGTGGTTCAGATTAAAACAGAGACAGCTGATTACTCTCTGGCAGACCTCGAAAGCATCCCATCTGGGACAGCATTTCGACAATCGTTTTACTAGCCTTCGATTTCTGTTGAAAATCCTCAACGGACAAAAATTCACCTTGTTCACGGGCAGCTGCGATGTTACGTGCTGCATTATCTCCAATACCCTGAAGAGCTCCGAACGGAGGAATGAGCGAGTCCCCATCCACTTTGAAACGAGTAGCTTCGGAACGGTACAAATCAATGGATTTAAAACTAAACCCGCGAGCCGTCATTTCCAAAGCCATCTCCAGGATTGGAAGCATCCCTTTTTCTTTAGGTGGCGCCTGAAAACCAAGCTGCTCAATTTCGACAATCTTCCGTGCGATCGCATCATACCCCTGACAGCACAGGTCAATATCAAAATCGGCTGCACGTACTGAGAAGTAAGTTGCATAATACTCGATCGGATGATACAGCTTGAAATATGCTGTACGCACGGCTGAAATAACATAGGCTGCAGCATGCGCCTTCGGGAACATGTACTGGATTTTTAGACAGGAATCAATGTACCACTGCGGCACCTTGCATTTTTTCATTTCTTCAATCCATTCGGCACTAAGTCCTTTACCTTTACGTACGCTCTCCGTAATTTTAAAGGCCAGACCTGCATCCATCCCCGCCTTGTAAATCAAAAACAGCATGATATCATCCCGACAACCAATTACGGTCTTGATGTTACATGTATTATTTTTAATCAACTCTTGTGCATTCCCTAGCCATACACCCGTCCCGTGAGACAAACCGGATATTTGCAGTAAATCGGCAAAAGAACTCGGCTGCGACTCTACCAGCATCTGGCGTACAAATTTTGTCCCCATCTCTGGTACACCATAGGTGGCGACAGGCGTGCGAATCTGCTGCGGTGTTACACCGAGTGCCTCCGTGGAATTGAACATGCTCATCACCTTGGGATCATTCATTGGAATGGTCGTAGGGTCAACCCCGGTCAAATCCTGAAGCATTCTCATCATGGTCGGATCATCATGGCCCAGAATATCGAGCTTGAGTAAGTTCGCATCAAAAGCGTGATAATCAAAATGCGTCGTTTTCCATTCCGAGCTCGTATCATCAGCCGGATACTGCACCGGTGTAATGTCCTCGACCTCAATATAATCGGGAACAACAACGATCCCGCCCGGATGCTGTCCGGTACTACGTTTTACACCCGTACAACCAGAAGCCAACCTGTTCAGCTCGGCTCCACGCCATTTTTTATGATGTGCCTCTTCATATTTTTTGGCAAAGCCAAACGCCGTTTTCTCAGCAACTGTACCAATGGTCCCTGCACGGAAAACACTTTTTTCACCAAACAGTACTTTTGTATAGTTATGGGCAACAGGTTGATATTCACCAGAGAAGTTCAAGTCAATATCGGGAACTTTATCTCCTTTAAAACCGAGGAACGTTTCAAAAGGTATATCCTGTCCCTCACCCTTGAGCTTGCCACCGCAATTCGGACAGTTTTTATCTGGCAAGTCAAAACCGCTCGGCACACTTCCATCCAAAAACCATTCGCTGTGTCTACATTCAGAATTACCGCAAATATAATGGGCGGGCAGTGGATTTACCTCAGAAATACCGAGAAAAGTAGCAACTACAGAAGAACCAACAGAACCCCGTGAACCTACCAAGTATCCATCCTGATTAGACTTTTTAACCAGACGTTCAGAAATGAGATAGTTAGCGGAGAAACCATATTTAATAATAGGTTCCAATTCTTTTTCAAGGCGAGCTACAACAACCTCAGGTAAGGATTCACCATAAATGGATCGAGCCGTCTTATAGCATGTATTACGAATTTCCTCGTCTGCTCCGTCCAGCAATGGCGTAAAAAGCTTGTCGGGGAACAGTTCCAGTTCTTCAAAACGCTCTGCCAGCTCACTAGTGTTTTTCACAACGACTTCATACGCTTTTTCCTCACCCAAAAACTCGAACTCTGCCAGCATTTCATCCGTTGTCCGCAAATGAGCATCTGGCTTTCGGATGTCCTTTAGCGGGCTAAAACCGGTAATGCCATGAATAGTAATATCACGGTACAGCTTATCGCGAGTTTCCAAATAGTGAACATTGCCTGTAGCAATTACGGGCTTATCAAGGCGTTTTCCTATGTCGCATACTTTGCGAATGGCCGTTTTTAGTGCATCAGGCCCGCTTACAAGCTGCTTTTCCACCAGATGCATATACATCGTCAAAGGTTGAATCTCCAGCACATCATAAAACTGTGCAATCTCCTCGGCTTCTTCCTCGGACTTGTTCAACACAGCCTCGAAGAATTCTCCTTTTTCACAGCCAGAAATAATAAGCAATCCGTCTCTCATCTCAGACAATTTCGATTTAGGAATACAAGGCACACGCTTGAAATATTCGGTATGAGACATGGAAACCAGCTTGTACAGATTTTTTTTACCAACCGGATTGAGAGCATAAATGCAGCAGTGGAAAGGACGAACAGTCGATAGATCCTTACCTACATAATCATTCAGACGATCGAGCATTTTTAATCCCTTAATTTGTTCCGCATCATTCAGCAAGCCATTCAGCACTTCAGTCAGTGCGACTGTATCGTCAATAGCACGGTGATGACTTTCTAGTGCCACTTTATATTTGCTCGTCAACGTATTCAGACGATGGTTTTTCATTGTTGGAAACAGTAAACGAGCCAGTTCGAGCGTATCCAGTACCGGATTGGTCATTTCGGGCAAACCCATCTTTCGAAGGGTGGCCTGGATAAAGCCGATATCAAACCGCGCATTATGGGCAACCAATACAGCATCGCCAGCAAAAGCTACGAACTCCTTCATAACAGGTTCCACATCCGGCGCATCCTTGACCATTTCATCGTTAATGTTGGTCAGTTGCTGAATGTTGTATGGTATACGTTCATGCGGATTGACAAAGGTTGCATAACGATCAATTTCCTTGCCCTCATGCATTTTAACAGCAGCAATCTCTATGATTTTATTTTGTGTAACTGATAGACCGGTGGTTTCAATATCAAAAACGACATAAGTCGCTGTTTTCAAATTTAATGGCTGTGCCTGCATTACAACCTCAACAGCATCATTAACCACATTGGCCTCAACACCGTAGATCATCTTAATGCCATTTTTCTTTGCAGCCTTAGCGGCATCAGGGTAGCATTGCACACCGCCATGATCGGTGACCGCAATCGCCTTGTGCCCCCATTTGGCGGCTGTTTTGACATATTGATCAATCGAGGCGACAGCATCCATTGCACTCATCTTTGTGTGCAGATGAAACTCAACCCGTTTTTCCGCTGCATTATCCTTACGTCCGGGTGGAGCCTGTACTTCAACTAGATCGGAAGGAATCATAACCAGCTCGGGAATTTGCATAAAACGGTCATATTCAACTCTTCCCCGCACTTTGACCCATTTACCATTAGCCAACAGACTGAGAATTTTTAGATCTTCTTTAGTTTTAGCAAACATTTTCATTTGCAGGGAATCACTAAAGTCGGTCAAATAATACGTAAACAATGTACTGCCATTGCGCAATTCTTTACTGTCCAAACCGAAGATTGTTCCTTGTAGGGTGACTTTCTTTTCTTCGTCCTGAATCTCTTGCATCGGAATAGCCGGTTCTTTGATGTCATAACCAAATTGAAGCCGTACGTCTCCTTCTTCTTCTTCCAAAGGCGGCATCTCGGATTCCATACTTTCCATCATCTGCTGAATAACTTCGCGTTCTTCTTGCATCTTCTTTTCCTGGAATTCCTGTAATGCCTCCTGGTTACTTTCACCCACCTGGACTTTAATGCGCATAGAGATCCCAAAATATTTATCGTAAAACTTAATAATAGCTTGATCTATCTGCTTTTTGCGCGCCAGTTCCAATGACATACTATCGCTCATTGTTAGTAATAATAGACCGTCTTCCCACTCATGCACAGCCCGGTTCATCCAACCGTTAACAGATGGAATTTCACGGTGCACCCACTCTAAAAAAAGCTTCCAGTATTCACCGATAATATCACCAGGTTGAACCTGCTCACTGTACTGAAAGCGGAATGTGATTTTAGCGATATGGCTCATTTTTTCCTGTACTTGAATACAGAACGTACGATACACCTGAGCGGGGACCAGTGTCTCTTTGGCAATAGTGATATTCCAATCCTTGTTGGTACGGCTAATCTCAACCTGATCAATCCAACCGTCCAAAAAATAAGGATCAACCACTCCCGCCGGCATTACAACCTGCTTCATCAGCAGCTCCAGCCGCTTTCTCTTTTCTTCAGCTCCGCCCATGGCTCTCCCCCCAATTTCCAATCTACCATTCTGAAAACATGAAAAGCTTCTGCGTCTAAAACATCTCCGACCGCAAAAGCTTTTCGTAGCCTTCTTCAACCCTCATCACAACGATATAGATAGTCCGGAATATTATCCAGTAACAGCTATTCCTGTTGGCGAAGAGAATGAAGTAAGTATAGGGTATTGCTCTTCTATATTAGTACGCCCGTGCGAACACTACTGTATGCTTGGCTGGTTTGCCACAGCACAAACATGTGGTCTTTTGCTCAGTTGTTTTAAACGGTATGTTACGGCTTGTAGCGCCTGTCACTTCTTTAACTTTGTCTTCACATTCTTCAGATCCGCACCAACCAGCCAAAGTAAAGCCACGTTTTTCTTCCATGAGAGTCTTCATTTCATCCAACGTATCGACGGAATAGAAGTTTTCTTCCATGAAGTTCTTCGCACGGTCAAACATCTCTTGTTGTACCTGTGCGAGCATCGCGTGTACTTCTTCAAGCAGATTGTCCTGTTGTACAATTTTTTTCTCACCGCTGATACGGGATACAAGAACACAGACACCGTTTTCCATATCACGAGGTCCGATCTCCAGACGAACCGGTACACCGCGCATTTCATATTCATTAAATTTCCAGCCTGGACTTACATCACTGCGGTCGTCCATTTTAACACGGACACCCGCTTGTTTCAACTCAGCAAACAATTCATCTGCACGAGCGATAACTGCATCACGTTTCTTAGGTGGTCCAATAGGAACCATAATAACCTGAGTAGGTGCCACTTTAGGAGGCAGTGCAAGACCACGGTCATCTCCATGGACCATAATTAATGCACCGATCAAACGTGTACTTGTTCCCCAAGATGTCGTATGCGCGAATTCCAGGTTGTTTTCACGACTCAAATATTTAATGTCAAATGCTACGGCAAAGTTAGTTCCCATATAGTGGGATGTTCCAGCTTGTACCGCACGTCCATCTCTCATCATCGCTTCCAGTGAAAATGTATCCTTCGCACCTGCGAACTTTTCAGAAGGTGTTTTCTGTCCAGTTATAACCGGAATAGCTAGAACTTCCTCGATGACCTCACGATAAACTTCCAGCATTTTCATCGTTTCTTCACGTGCTTCTTCTTCTGTTTCATGAGCTGTGTGACCTTCTTGCCACAAAAATTCACTTGTTCGCAAGAAAGGCAGCGTACGTTTTTCCCAACGCACCACATTAGCCCATTGGTTAATGAGCACAGGCAGATCACGATAGGATTGAATCCATTTGGAGTACATATGACCGATCATGGTTTCCGAAGTTGGACGGATTGCGAGACGTTCTTCCAGCTTTTCCCCACCAGCCTCAGTCACCCATGGCAGTTCAGGATTAAATCCCTCCACATGCTCTTTTTCTTTTTGGAAAAAGCTTTCTGGGATAAACATTGGAAAATAAGCATTGCGATGTCCCGTTTCTCTGAAACGTACGTCCATAGCTTCCTTAATGTGCTCCCAAATCTCAAAACCATCGGGACGGAATACAATACACCCGCGAACCGGCGAGTAATCCATCAGTTCTGCTTTTTTAATAACATCAATATACCATCGGGAAAAATCTTCGCTCTGCGGCGTGATTTCCTCGACAAACTGTTTATCGTTCGACATAGAAATGCATGTCCTCCCATACAGACCATTTTTATAATGTCCGTCTCTAATTAACCATTAATTAAGCGTAAAATATCGTTATACGTGACCGCAATCATAAGTAGGAATAGCATAGCAAAACCAACGAAATGGACCATTCCTTCCCTGCTCGGATCAACAGGACGTCCTCTTACCGCCTCAACCCCAAGGAAAACAAGTCTACTTCCATCCAAAGCCGGAATAGGCAATAGATTGAATATCCCCAGATAAAGACTCATGATCGCAGTCCAATATGTCAACTGCTCAATGCCTTGCTTAGCAATTTGTCCCGTCACTTCAAAAGTACGTACGGGGCCTCCCAGGTCATTGATAGAAAAACGTTGGATAAGCTGGCTAAATCCTTGAAAAATAATATCTGTCGTTCTGACCATGGATTGTCCGGCAAATTTGAATGTTTCCCCAACACCTGCTTGGCGTTTTGGAAGTTCAGGCACAATGCCCACCTTGCCACCCTTTTGTCCTTCCATTGCACGAGGTGTAATGGTAAGATCAAAGGTTTTATCATCACGGCGAACTGTCCACTTCATCGGCTTGTTTTGAGAATCTGCAATCAGCTTGATCATGTTTTCAACATTCGCACCAATTGCAACTCCGTTCACCGATTCAATGATATCTCCCTTATGCAAATCAGCTTCAGCAGCAGGCATACCCGCTGTAATTTCACTAATTTGAACATAAGTTGGGTTGTCCACTTGTATGCCGACCATCTGGATATGCAGACCAAACAGAATAAAGGCAAGAATAAAATTCATCAGTGGTCCAGCAAATATAGCCATCGCACGCTGTCCCACTGTTTTACTCCCATACTGTCGATCCTTCGGTGCAATTTGAATGGATTGTCCTTTGGTTACCATCATCGCTTGTGGGTGCACAGTATATTGCTGATCTTCGCCATCCACATCTAATTTTACAGTTAGCGCTTGTTCCAGATCAATATCCAACACTTCACCGCGCACAACATTCTTGCGGTTATCCAGTTGGTCCAAATAGATGGTCTTAACGACGCCATCTGTTACGCGTACAGCAATCGTTTGTCCGGTTTCAATTTCATTGACCTCCGGATCCTCTCCCGCCATGCGGGCAAAACCACCGAACGGCAGCAACCGTAGTGTAAATCGTGTCTCGTTTCTTTTATAAGAGAACAGTTTCGGACCGAAACCGATCGCAAACTCCCGTACCAGAATCCCGGCGCGTTTGGCAAAATAATAATGCCCCCATTCATGCACCGTCACTATGACGAAAAACATGAGCACCGTCATCAACACTATTTGAATCGTTTCCAATCGTTTCCGTCCCCCTTTCAATGAGATCAAGTTTGTCTTCCTAGATTATCATTATTCTCCGAACCCGCACAAGAGAATCACAATTCGTTCTTGACCCCAACATTAGCCTACAACCTCGCAGCTATACTACGAGTTTCGCGGTCACAGGTTTCAATCGCAGACAAATCAGGATCAGCCATATTGACATGCTGTTCGAGCACCTGTTCAATAATAGCTTCAATATGCAGAAAAGAAATTTCTCCACGCAAGAAACGGGCAACAGCAATCTCATTAGCAGCATTAAATGCGGTCGGTGCTGTACCACCCATTTTACCACATTCGAAGGCAAGCCTTAAACAAGGAAAACGATTAAAATCCATTTCCTTAAAGTGGAGTTTTCCCACTTCAGCCAGTGACAGAGGCTTTGCCGGAGACTTCATCCGCTCAGGATAAGTCAATGCATATTGAATGGGTACTCTCATGTCCGGGTTCCCAAGTTGAGCAACAATGCTTGTATCCTGAAACTCGACGTAGGAGTGAATAATGCTTTCCGGATGAAGCAGCACATGGATCTGCTCATAGCTAAGTCCGAACAGCCAATGTGCCTCAATGACTTCCAGCCCTTTGTTTACCATCGTTGCTGAATCAATTGTAATTTTGGCCCCCATTGACCAATTAGGATGCTTAAGTGCATCTTCCACGGTAACTTCACGCAGCTGTTCTCTTGTCAAATCTCGAAAAGAACCGCCTGATGCTGTGAGGGTAATATGTGCCACATCTTTCATACGCTCACCATTCAAGCATTGGAAAATAGCTGAATGCTCACTGTCAATCGGCAGCAACGGCACTCCTTTCGCCCGAGCTCGCGCAGTGACCAGATGACCAGCAGTAACCAGTGTTTCTTTGTTGGCCAAACCGATCTGTTTTCCAGCCTCAATCGCGGCCAGCGTGGAGTGCAATCCGACACTGCCCATTACAGCCGTCACAACCATATCCGCCTCTGTGTTCGCGGCCAGCTCAACGAGTCCTTCATTTCCCCAGTGTAGTTCGATTCCAGAAGGCAGTAAAGGACGAATTTCATCTGCTAACTGCTGAGTACCAACAGACACTTTTTTAGGTTGATAGAGATGTGCTTGCTCAGCAAGTAACTTTATATTGGAGCCGCCTGCTAAAGCCTCAACAGTGAACTGATCTGGGTGCATGGACACCACATCCAGCGTTTGAGTTCCAATAGAGCCGGTTGAACCAAGTACCGTAATTCTTTTCATGATGCACCTTCCTATCCTGAAAATCACTTTTATCAGGAGCTCATTGTTTGTTACCCAGGCAACTATGCAACTGCTACCATCCTTCTAATAGCGCAGGATGAACAACATAAAGGTTGATCCTGAGCATAAGTTGTAATACCAGACTCATGGAAGCAGCATCAGCATATGTACAAATGGAAAAACGACAATCCAGCTGTCGCAGCGGTCTAGTATACCACCGTGTCCTGGCAGCAGATTACCAGAATCTTTAATGCCGTACACTCGTTTGTATGCAGATTGTACCAAATCGCCCAGTTGTCCCACAACAGCACATGACAAACCGATGCCGAAGGCTTTACCCCAGGGCAGCAGTCCACCTGATAATCCAGCGAATACCAGAGCTATAACCAAAGCTAAAACAACTCCGCCAATGGACCCTTCGACCGTTTTGTTTGGACTAATCGCAGGCCATAGCTTCGTCTTTCCTACCATTTTGCCTACAAAATATGCCCCTGCATCACTTGCCCAAATACAAGAGAACAACAAAAAAGTCCATAACAGTCCATGTTCCATATGACGTGATTCCGCAATATACGAAAATCCAAATCCTATATATACAGTACCAAGAAATAGTATAGCTACCGTTTGAATTGGGATTTTATTTTTCGTTCCTACCGTGATCATCATAAACACTATCATTACCAACCAAAGCAAACTGGCAAAGGATAGCGGTGAGTGTAAACCCAGAGATTGATATGGGAATACAAATGCTAATATGCTTACGTAGCCAAGCATTGCCGTACCTCCAAAAGGAGATACCTGCGTCATTCGTGCGAACTCATAAAATCCGATTAGGGCCATCACCAATATAAGCAAATGGTAGGCCAAGCCGCCCCACAGGACCATTGCCAAAAAGAATATGCCTGCCAGAATACCGGTAATTAATCTCTGTCTCAACGGCTTTCATCCTCCATTTACTTCAGTCCGCCATACCGTCGTGATCTTTTCTGATATTCGATCACTGCTTCGTATAAATGCTCTTTTTTAAACTCGGGCCAATAAATATCAGTAAACCACAACTCACTATATGCAAGCTGCCAAAGCATAAAATTACTGAGTCTAAGTTCCCCGCTTGTTCGAATCAATAAATCAGGATCTGGCATACCAGTAGAAAGCAACGTGTTGCCAATTAGCTCAGATGTTATATCTTCCGGCTTCAGCTTTCCATCCTCAATTTGTCGGCCCAATGCTTGCATGCACTCTGTGATTTCCAACCGACTTCCATAATTTAATGCAAAATTAAGTACAAGTCCGGTATTATTTTCAGTACGTCGAGTCGCTTCAGTCAGCGCTTCAACGGTATGGGAAGGTAAATGTTCCTTGTTCCCCATCATACGCACTTGCACATTTTTTTCAATCAGCTCATCCAGCTCAATTGCCAAAAATTCTTGAGGCAGTTTCATTAGAAAATCAACTTCGTCCTTTGGACGCGTCCAATTCTCAGTTGAAAAAGCAAATAAAGTTAAATACTTAATACCCAGTTCATCCGCTGCAATTGCTGTGCGTTTCACTGCCTTCATTCCATTTTGATGCCCTACAATCCGCGGCATTCCAATCCGTTTGGCCCATCTGCCGTTCCCATCCATGATGACAGCAACATGCTGCGGAATATTGTCTTTTGAAATGGCCGGTGTTTGCTGTTTTTGTTCCCCGTTCCACCAAGACCGAACCCGTTTGATCATTCCAGTTCCTCCAGCATTCTCTGAAAATGTGCCTCAGGCTTGAAAAGAGACAAACCCCACCGTAAGGGAGGGGCTGCCAATCTTTTTAAACTTCCATAATTTCTTTTTCTTTTGCAGCTAAAACTTTATCCACTTCAGCGATAAACTTATCAGTCGTCTTCTGGATATCTTCCTGATGCTTACGAGATTCGTCCTCGGAAATATCACTTTTCTCCATTTTTTTAATATCATCGTTTGCATCACGACGAATGTTACGAATAGCGATTTTCGCTTCTTCACCGCTCTTTTTCGTCAGCTTCACCAAATCAGTTCTGCGCTCCTCCGTTAAAGCAGGAATACTCAGACGAATGGTGTTACCATCATTCGAAGGTGTCAAACCTAAATCGGATTTTTGGATAGCGCGTTCGATATCAGCCAAAGAAGATTTGTCCCAAGGCTGAATCATCAAAGTCCGACTGTCAGGTGTATTGATATTCGCCAGCTGATTGACTGGAGTCATTGCGCCGTAATATTCAACCTGCACACGGTCCAGTAATGCTGGTGTTGCCCGTCCTGCACGCAATGATGCAAGATCACGTTGCAATGCCTGGATTGCTTTTTGCATGCGCTCTTCAGCGCTCTTTTTCACAGATTGTGGCATTAATTTACACTCCCTTTGACGATCGTACCAATTTTTTCACCCAGTACGACACGTTTAATGTTACCTTGCTCTGTAATAGCAAAGACAATCAACGGAATATTGTTATCCATGCACAGCGAGGAAGCTGTAGAATCCATGACACCAAGATTTTTGTTAAGCACATCCAAATACGTGAGCTGCTCATATTTTTCAGCTGTGCTATCTTTAAACGGATCGGCGGAGTACACACCATCTACTTTATTTTTAGCCATCAGAATTACTTCTGCTTCGATCTCTGCAGCACGCAAAGCAGCTGTAGTATCAGTCGAGAAGAACGGATTACCCGTACCTGCAGCAAAAATTACGACCCGACCTTTTTCCAGATGACGAATAGCTCTACGGCGAATGTAAGGTTCTGCAATCTGTTGCATTGCGATGGACGTTTGTACACGCGTAGGCACTTCAATCTGTTCCAAAGCATCCTGTAGAGCCAATGAGTTCATCACGGTTGCAAGCATACCCATGTAATCTGCCGTTGCCCGGTCAATCCCATTGGCACTTCCAGCAATACCACGCCAGATATTACCGCCTCCGCACACAATAGCAACTTCTACTCCTAGTTCCACCACGTCCTTAACTTGTTCAGCAATCGACGCAATTGTATCCGCATCAATACCGTAACCGTTAGGACCTGACAGCGACTCCCCACTAACTTTCAGAACAACACGTTTAAATACAGGTTTTTCCAAATGATCACCCTCCAATTTCATATATTATTTATGTAACAGGATAGGTGTCCTGTTGCAAGAAATGGAACACTGATGTGTTCCATTTCTGTTTATTCATATGCATTTACCGATCGTTGGTAATTATTGTTTCACTTGAGACATAACTTCTTCGTAGAAGTTGTCTTCTTTTTTCTCCAGACCTTCACCCAGTTCGAAACGAACAAAGCGGCGTACGGAGATGTTTTCACCAATCGTACTGATTTTCTCGTTGATCAGTGTGGAGATTGTTTTGTCTGGATCTTTAATGAAAGATTGCTCCAGCAAGCAGAATTCTTCGTAGAATTTACCGATGCGGCCTTCAACCATTTTTTCAACGATTTTTTCTGGTTTACCTTCGTTCAAAGCTTGTGCTTTCAGGATTTCTTTTTCTTTTTCAATCTCTTCCTGTGGCACTTCTTCGCGACGAACATAACGAGGGTTCGATGCAGCGATATGCATTGCAATGTCACGAACAAAATCTTTGAACTGGTCAGTTTTCGCTACGAAGTCTGTTTCGCAGTTTACTTCTACCAGCACGCCGATACGGCCGCCAGCATGGATGTAGGATTCAACAACGCCTTCAGTAGCAATACGGCCTGCTTTGTTGGCTGCAGCTGCAAGTCCTTTTTCACGCAGAACTTCAACCGCTTTTGTCAAATCACCATTTGCTTCTTCAAGCGCTTTTTTACAATCCAGCATTCCTGCGCCTGTTTTTTCACGAAGCTCTTTTACTGCGCTAGCATTAACTGCCATATTATTTCCCTCCAAATTTAATTTTCAGTGGTATATACGAGCTTTATTCCTTAAAAAAAGGGTAGTGAGAGGTTTTCCACCTACCAACCACCCTTTTCATTTAATTCGTATAGGTATTTCCGATCGGAAATATTATGCTGTAGTTTCTTCGCCTTGGTTAGCTTCCATAACTGCATCAGCCATTTTACCTGTCAGCAATTTAACAGCGCGGATCGCGTCGTCATTACCTGGGATAACATAGTCGATTTCGTCTGGATCGCAGTTTGTATCAACGATACCTACGATTGGGATACCCAATTTGCGAGCTTCAGCAACCGCGATACGTTCTTTGCGCGGATCAATGATGAACAGAGCACTTGGAAGGCCCTTCATGTTTTTGATACCACCCAAGAATTTTTCAAGACGATCTTTTTCTTTGCGAAGAATGATAACTTCTTTTTTAGGAAGAACAGCAAATGTACCATCTTCTTCCCAAGCTTCCAATTGTTTCAAACGATCAATACGTTTTTGAATGGTTTGGAAGTTAGTCAGTGTACCACCCAACCAGCGTTGGTTGATGTAGAATTGACCAGCGCGAGCTGCTTCTTCTTTAACGGAATCTTGTGCTTGTTTCTTAGTGCCTACGAACAGGATTGTACCATTCTCAGCTGCAATGCTTTTTACGAAGTTGTAAGCTTCCTCAACCTTTTTCACTGTCTTTTGCAAGTCAATGATGTAAATACCGTTTCTTTCAGTGAAGATATAACGATCCATTTTCGGGTTCCAGCGACGTGTTTGGTGACCAAAGTGAACCCCAGCTTCCAAAAGCTGTTTCATGGAGATTACTGCCATCTTCACGCACCTCCTAAGTTTGGTTTTTTTGTGTGTCCTCCGCCGACATCATTTTTTATAAAGACTTCCTATTGGAAGCACCCTCTATAAAATTAACCGACGTGCGTTTTTAACACCGTCAATTAATATACCATAACACTTGCAGCGTTGCAACCAGCTTTTCGACAATAGTCGAAACCGTGTGAAAAACGTCCTGTACACTTCCATCTGCCTGGCTTCTTAGCAAAATGTTTGTGAAAATAAAGTGTTAGACTCTCGCACTGCATTGAACGGGCAGGATAGTTCCAATATGTGCCCTATTAGCCGAATCTGTGCTAGTCTTTTATATATAGATGACGCCATGCTGGGCGTACCAGCAAAAAGCCTTGACCGACTAACGGCCAAGGCTTTTTGCACACGAATAAAATCGTACCGATTCGCGATTAGTGACCCATCATCGCCGGGTCCGGGTTGTCCCCGTCGGCGGTACCTTCTTCCTGCTGCTGCGGTTTACGCAAAAGGAGCGACAGAGCTACACCCGCAGTCGTAAGGCACGCGGATAGGAAAAACGTATCGCCATAACCCGTAACGACAGCATTCAGCGGATTCGCGTCCGCTCCCGCATTTGCGGTGTGGGAAGTGATTTGCGACGTCAGATAACTCGTCAGACCCACGACCGCAACGAGAGAACAACTTGCTGAGCTGCTGTTGTCAATGGTGTGACTCGGCTCACCAGGCGGCGAGGTGCAGAGTTCAGAACATGCGTGTTGAGCGGCATCATGGAGAAGCCCATTCCGAGACCCATGGTGCAGATGCATAAGATAATAACCCAGAGCGAAGGATCCACAGATATATTGGACAAGATGAATAGAGAAATGGATAGGACGGCAAGACCGGCGAAGGCGAGCGGACGCGCGCCGATTTTGTCGAACAGCCCGCCGCTGATCGGGTTGCCGATTCCGGCGCATAACGCATAAGGTATCACGATCCAGCCGGTTTCAAGGGCGGTGTAGTGCATGACGCCTTGCAGGTACAGCGGTACGATCAGCATTGCGCCGAACAACGCGAGCTGTACGATCCACGTCAAGATGATGCTGCGTGTAAAATCAGACGATTTGAACGCCTTCAGCTCCAGCAGCGGCTGCTTCTGTGCCAGTTCCACGAAGATGAAAAGGATGAGCGCAATGCCGCCGATGGTCAAGCCCATGATCGTCTAAGTCTTGGACCAACTGGTGCCGCCTTCGCTTACACCATACGCCAGGATGGAGAAGGCGATCGGCGCGAGGCACACGCCGATGACGGCCGGATTTCGGCAAATATTTATACCCGAGAATTAAGGCGATAATGCCCCCTCTCGGTAGAGCTGCATTGATCCGGATTGAGGGCAGTTTTAACAATACATCGTGGTGTAAGCCGCCATGAGATGACCTTAGAATCCTTCAGGGGTCTTTTTTTATATCCACTAGCTCTGAATTACAATAGGCTATGTTGTAAGCTATTATAGGGGGGGATCCCCGCTTTTGAACTAAACACTAAGAAAATTCTTTATTCGCATCGAAAAAAATAAAAAGCCGTCCTCTTCCCGATTAGGTCAGTTGGACGGCTTCTTCGTTATTTTAGTAATAATAGAACTGAAATCCTCACCTTTAGCAAACTGATAGGTGCCTGTACGAATTTTGGTATTGATTTTTTTAGCCTTAGCTGCTGCCTCAAATGCACTAGCATCCGATACGACTCCAGCCCGTTCCAATCCAGATGCCACACTTCTTAAATTACTCCCCGATGCAATGCTATATTGCACTTGTGGGGTGGCAGGCTGCTTGGGAATATCGGGAGTGGTTATAGTGCCAGCTCTTTGAGTTTGTGGCTTGTTCGGACTTTGTGGTACCGACGTGCTAGTCGAAGGCTTAGAAGCAGCCGAGGATGTGCTGTTTGCAGGTACCTTTGGTGTTGAAGGCGTTTGAGCTGGTTTAGCCTTTTGAGGTGCAACGGGAGTCTTGTTGCCTTCCTTGATCAGCTTATTACGCCATTCCTCTTCTGTCATTTTCGGATCAGAACTGTCACTGATCTGAAGATTTAACTCGGCTGCTGCCTTCTCTAGTTGTTCTCGCGTCATGTTTTTCGGGTCTGTCGAAGATTGCTGCGACTGCCCCTGACCAATTATTGCCAGTTGCAACAACAATGCCCCCATTATAAGACCCGTACCCATGCCTAACATAAATGAGCGGTTTTTGATCATGTCACATCCTCCCGTTCCGCGAGTTGTAATATGAGCTGTACTTCGCCCCGCTGGATGCCTGATTGCTTGGCTATATAATCCACCGACTTGCCTTGCTCATGCATCGCGAACAACTCTTGATAACGATCTCGGATGGACTCTTGTTCCTGCTCAGTTTGAGGCTCTTGCAATGCCGTTTGCTCCTCCAAAGTTACGATAGAAGCTTCTGAATCTGAGATTGGCATAGAGACGGTAGCAAGCATTGCCTGACGCTCAAGCTCCACAATACGATTCCGAAGCTCAGTTACTTGCTCCTGTAATGCTGCCTGCTTAACCGCGTGCTCCTGCTTCATACCAGATACGAGTTCAATCAACTCGTCATTGTCGTTTTCAATATCGGCCATATATTGCTCCAATGTAGCCTCAACCTTTTGAACGACGGCCTCTTCTGTTCCCCGGCTTGGCTGGCGCTTTGGCATAAGCCAGGCGTAGACAACAGCTGCGGCTCCCAGCAGAACAATATAAATCCATGGTTGATCCACTGCCCATCGTCTCCTTTTATAACGCTACTCCACCCATCGGATCAGAGCGAAAAATCAATATGATGTCCCTTATACGGATGCTCTGCCGGATGCTCCTTAGGCAGCTCAGTCTCATCTGAGCGGGAGCGACTCTGCTGGGAAGAATCTCTACTCTGCTCACCTGTTTGCCTCTCACCGACGAATGTTTCTGCAGACTGGTCTATGGCACCGCTTCGCTGACGCGTGTTCTCCGTCTCCAGCGCAGTCTTTTGTCCAAGTAATGCCTGGTCATTCATCGGTCGCTGCTGAGACTCACTATGGTATTTCCCTGCTTCACTAGTGCGAGGTACAGCAATTTGCAATTCAACAGCCTTCAAGCTCATTGGACCACACCCTTTCCGATTGGGCATCCGTATCAGACTACCAAGAAATATAATAAATTGAATTATTATCAGTGTAATGAATTACATGTAGGAGGACATGCTGATATCTCCCTCATGGTAATAAAACGCCATTCTTTCCAAAGAATCTTTAATAAATTTTGTATATCTGCCGATAACTATCTTAGAGCCACCATAAATCACATTTTTCACTTCTACCCGGGCGCGGCTCGTATCTTCTAAAGTTCGTTCTATTTCAAGCATTCTGGACTTGGTTTCCAAAAGTTCCTGTTCATTGGATTTTTTAGTAGATGTCAGCTTGATTCGCATAGCCATTCTATCAGGTGCGAGCTGACCGACAGCCGCTAGCTGATCCAATATTGTGAGAGCCTTGTTCGTTTTATCCTGGCTGTCTGTCTGCTGCTTCAATCGTGCGCGGAGTTCTGTCAGCTCATCACGCAGTTCGGGAAGCACACCCACTTCGATATTGGTAGCTGTGGACATCGTATTACCGACGGTACGAGCCACTACCTTTTTACCAGCTTGTACACTGCCACCTACGATAAGCCCTTTTGTCCCTTCGCAGATTACATTATTACTCGCTTTGATCTGGGAATGCATGATACTCTGGGATACAAGTACATCGGCTCCCGCGATCACGTTACCATCTTGTATAAACGAGCATTTCACATTTTGTGCAGCTTTCACGAATCCTTTATGGTATCCGATAATACCCCCGCTGATTTCCACTGAGCCATCCGCCTCAATTTCAGCGCCTTCCACACCGCCAATGACACGAATGTCACCAGCCGCCCGAACGCGAAAACCTGTCAAGACATTCCCGCGAATGACGACGGTTCCAACAAAATCAATGTTACCGACGCTATAATCGACATCCCCGTTCACTTCATACACAGGGAATACATTAAGCTTGCCCTTTTCAGTTGTAGTCACTAAACCATCAATAGCCGCATACATCGCAACGCCTTCCGGATGGATCACTACATTTTTGCCAACTTTAAAACGCGCCTCTTTACCTGGAAGAAAAGGAATTTCCTCTCCGGTTACAGCAATCCCTGGTACACCCGGCAGAGGATCCACCCGTTCGGCAATCAGTTGTCCACGTTTTACATTTCTTAAACGAGTTAATTCTTTATAATCCACCCGTCCATCCACAGTTTCAAGTGGCTTATGTGCATCTTCACCGGTCACAATATCGGCCAGATTTATTTTCCCATCTGTACCATGAATCGGCTGCTTTCCCTGAGCAATCAGTAATTTCCCGAAGAAATGATCTTCCGGATTTGCCGCAAATGTGCGAATTGCATCGGTAATTACACCGTAGGATATTTTTTGGTTGCTTAGAAAACGTTCTAATTCTTGCACAGAACAGGCAAAGCCTTCTTCACGTTTGGCAAACTCCAAGTAGGCGGATTGTTTGTCAGGTGAGACAACCACTTTTAAAAACTGATCCAAAGCATACTGCTTCTCCACATGGGTGCTCCTTCCGTCTAACTGTTACTGTAACCTCCCGTACGTTAATCTTTACGCATTAGCAAATCCCGTTGTTTGTCCAGTGTCGCTCTCAGACGTAATATTGCTTTGGAATGCAACTGAGAAATTCGCGAAGGAGAAAGTGACATGACCTCAGCAATTTCGCTGAGTGACAGATCCTCGTAATACAATAAAGAAACAACGATACGCTCTTTTTCAGTTAATTTATCAATGCCTTGTGCCAAGGCATCACGAAGTGTGAATTCATTGACCTTATGGTCCGGATTTTTCGCCTTTTCGTCCACCAACAGGGAAAGCCGTGTTTCCGACTCTTCTTCGCGGATCGGGTCCTCCAGTGAAACAATCGACATCACGGCGACCTCCTGGATCATACTTTGAAACTCTTTCTCGGAGACGTCCAAATAATGACTCATCTCTTCGTCGCTTACTGTGCGTAAATATCTTTGTTCTAGATGTTGGTAGGCGTCTTCGATTTTTTTCGCTTTTTCCCTAACTGAACGAGGAACCCAATCTCCTTGACGAAGGCCATCCAAAATTGCTCCACGAACACGCCAAGAAGCATACGTCTCAAACTGCAAACCACGCTCATAATCAAATTTCTCTAAAGCATCAATCAAACCCATAACACCGTTGCTCGCCAGATCATCCTTGGATACATTTTTAGGTAAGCCTACTGCAAGACGGCCCGACACATACTCCACAATATGAAGATACTTTTCAATTAACTGTTTCTTCGCTTCCTTGTCACCGTATTCTTTCCATTGCTCCCACAGGTCGGAATGGTTCAAATGAGCGGCTTTTCGCTCGTTCATCGGCTTCACCCTCCTTATTTGTCTGTCAGGTGACGAACGGCCTTGGCCAATTCTTCAGGGTCCTTGTTGGAAACCAGCTTGGGTGGGTTTAAAGGTGCAAAACCATTATTCCCCTCGTCCGTCTGCTCTGGTTTCGGTTTCAGCAATTCATTCAGGTTTTCATTTTCGTCTGGTGTCGTCAGGTCCAGATTTCCCCCTACGCCATCTACCTGAGAGCTTGCCCGGTCTTGGGCATTACCCAGATCTGGCCGCGCTACCACACCCAGTGTCCAGCGCAGCACAAATGCAAGTAGGAACCAAAAAACGAAGGCGATTAAGCCACGAATTAAGCTCGTGGTCAGCAGATTGCTGCCAACGGACAACACAAAAGTCAGAATAAATCCGACTACTCCAGACCAAAGATTAATGCGTAAGCTACCAAATAACATGTTTATAATTCCTTTACACCTTTTTGTACGCTTCGAATATTCAAAACGCCAGTTTCAGAGTTTAACTCAATCGTTCGTCCATAATTGCCACCCGTATCTTCCGCAATTAAAGGAATGCCCAGATCTACAAGCATTTCCTTGCACGATTCTACATTGCGCGGGCCAATCCGCATGGTGTCTCCGCTACCCGCAAAGGCAAACATTTGCGCTCCTCCTGCCATTTTGGCAATCAGTCTGCGCCGTTCAGCACCCAGTTTCAACATTCGCTCCAACAACTCTGGCAGTGCTGTATCTGCATATTTGGCAATATTCAACTGCCCTTCACGCGCAATATCCGAGGACGGTAACATCACATGTGCCATGCCTGCCAGTTTCAAATGAGGATCATAGAGGGTCAATCCGACGCAGGAGCCAAGTCCTGTCGTGCGAATCGAGTTCGGGTTGCTGGTAACATTTAAATCTGCCATGCCGACTTTAATGATGCTTTTATCCTCAATCATCGTTCATCGGGACTCCTAACGACCTAAAGATTTTCCCGAACGATTCTGGATCAGGAATCAGGAAAAATTGACCCTCAATATGATTCTGCCCTTCCAGAAACGATGTGTCAATCAATAAAGCAGCATCCCCCATCTGCCCAAACTGCAGCAGTCCGTAGCTGAGAATGGCTCCTGCCATATCCAGTGCCAGCGCAGGGACTGTTGGATACATGGATAAACGTGTGAAATCCGCCAACGAAGAAAGGTAGGAGCCTGCTAAAATGTTACCGATCTCCGACAGAGCTGAATGCTCCATTTCGTTAAAGCTATCCTCGTCATCCGAAGGAATATTCGCCAAACGGGAAAGTAAGCTTTTCGCCGCCTGAGGTTGCAATATGAAGAATAGATTACCAGGGGCTTCCCCTTCGACTCTAAAAAATATTGCAACAACAAGTTGTTCATTTCCGCCGACTTTGTCCGCAATTTCCTCAAAGGGCAGCATTTGCACTTTGGGTACACCCATATCGACTGGTTTATTGAGAAGCCGGGAGAGCGCTGTAGCAGCGTTCCCCGAGCCAATGTTGCCGACTTCTTTCAATACATCCAACTTGAAGTCTTCAAGATTTCCTAGATTTTCCATATATTAATCCTCTAAACCTTCCAGTTGGTTCATTTCGCTACGGTTCAAAACTTCGGACAAGTTCAGCATAATCAACAGGCGTTCTTCACCAATTTTAGCAACTCCGCGAAGGTATTTCGCCTTAACTCCGCCAACCACTTCCGGTGGTGTCTCAATGTTGTCAGTATTCAGGTCAATTACATCATTCGCTGAATCCACGATAAAGCCGACTTGCATTTCGCCCACAGCAACGATAATAATACGGGTTTGATCGGTATATTCAGCTTCAGGTAATCCAAAACGGCCACGAAGATCAATAACCGGAATAACCACGCCTCTCATGTTGAATACGCCTTTAACAAAATCGTAAGTTCTCGGAACTCGTGTAATCGGCACCATGCGTTCAATAGATTGGACTTTTTCTACTTCAACACCGTATTCTTCTTCACCAAGCTTAAATACGATAACTTTAATTTCTTCTCCCATGTCTAAAAACCCTCCTTATTGATGTCAGCAATCTCACATTTCTTTCATTTTTAATGAAGACATTATTTAATGAAAACATTCGGGTCAATGATCAAAGCAACCTGACCGTCACCCAGAATCGTAGCACCTGAAATTCCTTGGATGTTTGGAAGATACTTGCCCAGATTTTTAAGGACGATTTCACTTTGTCCCAAAAAGTCCTGTACGGAAAGAGCTGCCAGACGGTCTCCCTTACGGATGACCACGACCTCTGTCTCTTCTTCTTCATCTTCGTTGAAGTCCGGTACCTCAAACAGCTGACTCAAGGAGATAAGCGGGATATGAGAATCGCGGAAAGCAATCATCTTATTGCCATGCACAGAACGGATTTGCTTACGTTTGACGATCGCAGTTTCCACAATGGAAGACAAAGGAATCGCATATTTTTCAGAACCGATCTGTATCATCATGGCTGCAATAATGGATAGAGTCAGCGGCAATTGTACAGAGAAATTAGTGCCCTGGCCCAATGTGGAGTGAACCGTAACATTACCACCCAAAGCAGTGATTTTGGATTTAACAACATCCAGACCGACACCGCGTCCTGATACGTCTGAAATGACTGCAGCTGTACTAAAGCCTGGAGCAAACAATACTTGATAAGCTTCCTCGTCGGTCATTGAAGCTGCTTGTTCTGCTGTCATAATCCCTTTGGAAATAGCACTGTTTAGTACCTTTTCACGGTTAATCCCGTTCCCATCATCCTCAATCTCGATAAATACGTTATTACCGCTATGAAAAGCACGCAGTTGAACCGTTCCAGTTTCTGGTTTGCCAGCTGCAATCCGGTCGGCCACTGACTCGATGCCATGATCCACGGAGTTACGAAGCAAATGCACCAGAGGATCGCCAATTTCGTCGATAACAGTCCGATCCATTTCAGTCTCTGCTCCAGTAATAACCAATTCCAGTTTTTTATCCAGCGACTTGGCCAGATCGCGAACCATACGCGGGAAACGGTTGAAAACAGTATCTACAGGTACCATCCGCAATTTAAGAACAACATTTTGCAAATCACTGCTCACACGACTCATATGCTCAACCGTTTCTGTCAGTGCTGGATTGGAAGCCTCACTGGCTAACTGTTCTAAACGCACACGGTCAATGAGCAACTCGCTGAATAAATTCATAAGTACATCCAGACGTTCAATATCTACGCGAATCGTACGGTTGTGCGTAGGAGCAGCCGTCTTGGCTACTGGCGCTTTACCTGCGGCTGGCTTGGCGACAGAGGCCGCAGCTGGAGACTGCGGCTGGGATGGAGCGGTTGGCTGCACGGCAACAGGTGCTTCCTGTACCGCCGCTGTCTCAGCGAGTCCAGCAGTAACTTCGCTCATTTGTTTAAGGGATTCCTGATCCAGTTGTACCACTGAGACAGTGTCAATTTCAGAGATACCCGCGATTTCCTTTTCCAGCTCCCCAACTTCTTTCTGCGTTATGTAATATAACGAGAAGCTTTGTTCGAATTTTTCCTGCTCGATATCCTGTACGGATGGATAGGCCTTGACAATTTCACCAGAGTTTTCCAATGTGTTAAATACCATAAAGGCACGTGCTGCCTTCAGCTGGCTCTCTGAACTAATTGTTACCTGTATATAGTGAACACGATGCCCTTCTGAAATCGATTGCTCCAGTACAGAATACTGGAATTGGTCCAAAACCAATCCAGCACTATCGTTAGTGCCCGCTTTTGCAGAAGGAGACTCCTCAGCGGCGGCATTTGAGCCGGACTTTAGGAAATCCCCGCTCACGATGGATTGTAATGAAGATACAATAGAGGAGACATCCGCTTTTCCATCGCCTCCCTCTGTAATGTGCTGCACCATGGATTCCAGGGCATCCAAACCTTTAAATAAGGTATCGAATATAAATTCATGCATCGCCAGCTTGTTGTTACGTACCAGATCAAGAACGTTTTCCATTTGGTGAGTGAGCGATGCCAGGTCTTCAAACCCCATCGTAGCAGCCATTCCTTTGAGGGTATGGGCAGAACGGAAAATCACCTGAACGATGCCTAGATCGGTTGGGTTGCTTTCCAGTTGAAGCATATTTTCGTTAAGAGATTGCAGATGATCATTCGACTCATCAATAAACATGTTTAAATATTGGTTCATGTCCATTGTGAGACACCTCCTCCATGAGTTACACTCCGATTATTTCACAACTTGTACAAGCTTGGGGGCGATCTCCTGCATTGGCAGAAGGTGGCGCACACATTTTAATTCAACTGCTGAGCGGGGCATTCCGTACACTACACAAGTCTCCTCATTTTCAGCAAATGTGGATTGAACCCCAGCGTCATAAAGCTTTTTCATCATTTTAGCCCCGTCGCTCCCCATTCCAGTAAGCAATACTAGATGTCTTTCCAGCGAGGTTAACGAGAGCAGTGATTCGAACATCGTATCTACGGAAGGACGGTGACCATTGCGAGCCTCCTCCATCTTCAGTGACACAGTGTATTTACCACCGGCTCCAGGCACAATTCTTAGCTGATATCCCCCTGGAGCGATGTAGGCTGTTCCCGTCTCCAGCGTCATCCCCTGCTCAGCCTCCACCACTCGTAGTGGACTCAACGTATTCAACCGTTGGGCTAGCGAACGAGTGAAGTTTGGCGGCATATGCTGAACGATAACGATTGGAGCTGGAAAATCCCCAGGGATGCGCTCCAACAGCGTCTTCAGCGCCCGTGGTCCGCCCGTAGAACATCCGACCGCCACCAGTTTTCGAAAGCTGGACGTGTGTACACCTTTTTTAAGTGACAATCCCTTTGGTGCGGCTGGAACTGTAGGTGCTGTTACTGGAGGCGTTGTAGCCGCAGGAGTGGAAGAAGCTGATGAAGTTACCGTCTTCCGTGATTCCGGCTTGACCAACCCTGCTTTATCCTTACCCTGCATCGATTTGCCAGCGGTCGGCTCAGAGCTCTTCAGTTGTCCCGACGTTATTCCCGTACCCATGGACAAGTCTTCTTTCTTCTGCACATGAGGTGCTTGCACTGGTTTCCTTGGCTGAACAGCTGGCTTGTCTATGCGATCAGCTGTAGCAGCTGTTCCAGACAGCTGTTTTTTAGTTTCCTGCTTGGCAGCTGTTGGGACGGACTTCCCAGCATCTTTCTTTGGCTGAGCCGATGCAGCAGGTGGAGAAGCAAGCGGAACAACAGGAGGCTTGTCTGCCGAAGCTTGACTTCCAGCTCGTTTCTCAGTCACAGCCTGTCCAGGTGGCTTTTCCATTGGCGTTTTTTTCGCTTGTTCCAATGCAGCTTTGCGTTCATTAGCTTCCTTGCGCTCCAAGCGGCTGCGTACTGCTTGCATAGCAGTATGCATCTGTTCGAGCAATGCCTTGCTCACCTGCTCAATATCTTGCGCATGAGCAATGGAAGGCTTTCTTATAAAATCAAAAGCCCCTGCCTCCAAAGCCATGATGGTCTCCTTCATGCCTTGTTCATTGATGCCTGACAGCATAATGACAGGTAGCGGATGGGCTGCCATAATCAGTGGCAACGCTTCAAGACCATTCATTTCAGGCATTTCGACATCCATGGTGACCAAATCAGGCTGCAATTCTTTCACTTTCTCTACAGCCTCTCTGCCATTGGCGGCTGTACCTACGATGTTGAACGACTCATCCCTTACAATTAGATCTGTAATAATTTTGCGCATAAAGGCCGAATCATCTACAACCAGCACCCGGTAAGCACACATGTTAAACACCCCTGTTTCCTCTCATCAAAAATCAATGCATAGAACGCCGCAACCATTTTTGCATAAATCCTTTAATTCCACTCAATGCACCTGATTGTGGAACCTGTGGCATTGCTGCAAAACGGTGTGCCAGATTCAGTACATCTCTTGAAGCCGTACATCCCGGAAAAGCAACCATAAAAGGTACTTGTCTTTTGACTGCCTGCATGACATGAGTATCATCACTGATATGTCCAAGCAGCGGGATTTCGATCTCCAAAAAGCGTTTCGCAACAAGTGCGATCTTATCAGCAACTTGACGGGCCTCATTATCGTTATCGGCACGATTGACTATAATTTTGAATACCGTATCTTTCTGCAACCCGTTGACGACTTTAATTAATGCATACGCATCTGTTAAGGACGTCGGTTCTGGGGTGGTTACTACCATACATTCGTCAGCTGAAGTGATGAATTTAAGATTTTCTTTGGATAAACCTGCACCTGTATCAAAAAGAATATAATCCATGTCAGCTGCCATTTTTTCTACTTCTTCAGCAAAATAATTCAGATTCTCATCTGATAATGCAAACAGTTCGCTTAAGCCTGAGCCTCCAGCAATATAAGGCAAACCACCTATACCCGTTTGAATAATTTCATCAATGGATTTTTCACGTTTTAACAGATGAAGAAGATTGTATTGTGAGTGGGCCCCCATCAACACATCAATATTAGCCATACCGATGTCAGCATCAAACACAAGTACTTTTCGACCAAGAGATTGCAGGGCCAAAGCAAAGTTCAGCGTAAAATTGGATTTGCCCACCCCGCCTTTACCACTGGTAATCGTTATAATTTTTGCGTGACGATTACGTGGGGGTAATCGATACTTATCCAAGGATGAAGCCATTTGTCTAAGTGATTGGGCTTGATCACTCATATGGAATCTCCGTTAACTCCTGATGATCCTTTGGCTCCAAGCAGCATATTTGTCACCATTTCTGCATCGGGATGAAGCAGGTCGTCAGGAACATTTTGTCCATTAGTAATATAGGCCAACTGCATCGGAAACTGGTGCAAAAGATTAAACATTCCGCCACAACTGCCTGTCTCATCCATCTTGGTAAATACAACCTTACCAAGGCCAAACTTACTGAAATGTCCAGTTATATTGAGCATATCCCTGCTTTTGGATGTCAGGCTGAGTACCAGATACGTCTCACTTTCATTAATAGGTGAAAGCAGACTTTGCAGTTCTGATACAAGCAGTTCATTACGATAATTTCGCCCTGCAGTATCCATGAGGATCAAGTCACAATGCTCCAGACGTTGAATAGCTCTTTGGACGTCACCGGGAGATTGCACAACTTCAAGCGGTACATTTAAAATCGTTGCATATGTACGCAGTTGCTCGACGGCTGAAATTCGGTACGTGTCAGATGTAATAAATCCAACTTTGCGATGATGCTTGAACAACTGTTCCGCAGCCAACTTCGCAATGGTTGTCGTTTTTCCTACTCCGGTAGGGCCTGCAACATACACAATTTTGGTATCTTGGGAAATTCCTTTATCCAGTCTTGTCTGTATAAAACTGGTCACTTCCTCACGAAAGGCTTGTTCCCAATCAAAAGTTTCAGGTGCAAAAGGGTGCTCACTTCGACGGACATATACCTGTTCGATCCAATATTCCAGTAAATCACGTTCCACTTCCTGTTCCAACACATGCTCACAAATCTCTTGCAGCGCCTCCGGCCAAGTACTTTCCATCGAAGAGTTTCTGGAAAACCGAGTCATCATCGCTTTCATTTCCCGTAATTCATTAAGCAAAGCCTGATTTTCCTCAGCTCCACTCTTGTCTGGAACACTTGCTTCGATTGGCCGTTTATGCAGCTCACTGGATGATTTCAGGTTCGAAAGCAATATTTCTTGATCAAATGCCTGAGATATAGTCTCCAGGTTATTAGCAGACCTAGGCGACAAATGCTCAGTTGCTGATGCAGCTTGTTCTGTATTAACCGTTAATTCAGCTTGTCCTTCTTTGGAACTACCGGCTATCTGTTGTGTAACCCGTCGATAAGCTTCTGGAGCTGCTTGTCTGGGGACCACAGGGACTAATGGTTTTTCCGGCTTCTCAGGGGTGTTCATTAGAGGCGAAGAAGCCTGGGCAAGCTGGTGTGACGAGCGTTCAGCCCGCCGAGGCTTTGGAGGTTGCTGCTCCTCAACTGCAGCAACCACTTCAATTTTCTTTTTACTGAACATCCCCATAAAACCGCCGACCTTCACTTCCTTTGTACTTAAAATGACGGCATCTGTTCCTAAGTCACCCCTGATTTGCAGCATGGCTTCTGGCATGGTATCCACTACATATCGTTTCACCCTCATAAGTTCACCACCCCGACACTTTGAATTTCAACGTTCGGCTCCAGCTCACTGTACGACAGCACCGGGACATCCTGCATCGTCCGCTCCATCACTTGCCGCAAATACATACGTATTGTCGGTGACGTTAACACAATAGGCTGCTGTCCAGATTGAATGAGGCGGTTGATTTGCTCCATCATCCTTTGATACACCGTTTGCGTTGACACCGGATCAAGAGCCAAATAGCTACCTTGCTCCGACTGCTGCACGCTCTCAGCAATTTTCTTCTCCAATCCTGGTCCCACAGTAATAACGCGCAACGTTTCTCCCTGCTGTGCAAATTGCTGCGTAATCTGACGTGATAACGCTTGACGAACATATTCAGTCAGCACGTCTGGATCTTTTGTATAAGTACCATAGTCAGCCAGTGTCTCGAATATAGTCACCATATCGCGTATAGAGATTTTTTCTTTCAACAGCTTGGCCAACACTTTTTGTACGTCCCCAATCGCAAGCACAGAAGGAATAAGGTCGTCCACCAGCACTGGGTAATTCTCCTTGAGATTGTCAACCAGCGAACGTGTTTCCTGTCTGCCAAGCAACTCATGGGCATGTTTCTTGATCGTCTCTGTTAGATGAGTAGCTACAACTGAAGGTGGATCAACTACCGTATAACCTGACAGCTCAGCAACATCCTTGGTGTTCTCGTCAATCCAGAGTGCAGGCAATCCGAAAGCCGGTTCTGTCGTTTCAATCCCTGTAATAGAGTCGTCGTCGTATCCCGGACTCATAGCCAGATAATGATTCAACAACAGTTCTCCGCCGCCTACCGTATTGCCTTTAATTTTAATTACATATTCGTTAGGCTTGAGCTGAATGTTGTCCCGAATACGAATGACCGGCACAACCAACCCCAGCTCCAAGGCGCATTGACGGCGAATCATAATAATCCGATCCAGTAAATCACCGCCTTGCTGTGTATCCGCCAACGGAATCAACCCGTACCCAAATTCAAATTCAATCGGATCTACTTGAAGCAAGTTAATGACACTTTCCGGACTACGCACCTCTTCGATTTGTTGCTCCTCCTCCAGCTGTTCATCAGCAATTTGCTTGCGTTCCATATTGCTCTGCATTCTTCGCGCTGCAAAAAATAATAGAATCGCAAGTGGAAGAGTTGTAATGATATGAATAGGCGTGAAAAGGCCCAATAATGCAATGGTGGCAGCCACTATGTAGATCAATTTTGGATATGAAAAGAGCTGTCCGGTTAAATCTTCTGCTAAGTTGCCATCCGACGTAGCCCGCGTAACAATCAAGCCTGATGCCGTGGATATGAGCAGCGCGGGAATCTGGCTAACCAATCCATCACCGATCGTGAGTACAGAATACGTTGACAGCGCTTCTTGAAATCCTTTTCCCTGAACGGCCATACCGATAATAAAGCCGCCCACCAGGTTAATGATCAAAATGATAATACTGGCGATCGCATCGCCTTTAACGAATTTACTCGCACCATCCATAGCTCCGTAAAAATCCGCTTCCCGTTCGATTTTACTACGTCGTTCACGGGCTTGTTGCTCATTAATCAGACCTGCATTCAAATCAGCATCAATACTCATTTGTTTACCTGGCATCGCATCCAATGTAAACCGGGCGCCCACTTCTGCTACCCGCTCCGATCCTTTGGTGATAACAATGAACTGTACGACCACAAGAATGAGGAAGACAACAAAGCCGACGGCAATTTGGCCGCCTGCAATCCAGCTACCGAATGTAGCAACTACTTCGCCGGCATGACCCTCACCTAAAATAAGTTTGGTCGTAGAAATGTTGAGTGCCAAACGAAACAACGTTGTAATGAGCAGCAATGAAGGAAAGATAGAAAATTGTAAAGCTTCCTTCGTGTTCATTGATACGAGCAAAATCATTAAAGCAATAGAAATATTAATGACGAGTAGGACATCCAGCAGCCATGAAGGGATCGGGAGAATCATCATAAGAACGATACCGATGACGCCTGCAAGGACGGTTATATCTTTTATTTTCACGGGTCTCTTGGCCTCCGATCCCTTTATTTCACTTTACCTTTTAATTTATATACATACGCCAGCACTTCGGCAACGGCCTGAAAAAGATCAGCTGGTATCGCATCCCCGATTTCGGCTCTTTGAAACAGCGCCCGCGCCAGCGGCTTGTTTTCCATCGTTATAACGCCGCTTTGCTTGGCAATTTCCTTAATTCGGAGCGCGACATAATCTTGTCCTTTCGCAATAATCTGCGGCGCTTCCATCTCCGAACCGTCATATTTCAAAGCCACAGCAAAGTGCGTAGGGTTGGTGATGATGACATCTGCATTAGGAACCTCCTGCATCATGCGCTGCATAGCCATACGGCGCTGTCGCTCGCGAATTTTCCCTTTGATCAGTGGGTCACCCTCCATTTTCTTGTACTCATCCTTGATGTCCTGTTTGGACATTTTCAGATTTTTCTCATGCTCATAACGTTGATACATATAATCCAATATCGCTAAAATGAACAGCACCACACCAATTTTGAGTCCCAGTTCCATTGTTAATGAAGCCGTAAAACTCAACATCTGGTCGCCGGACATCTCAGCTAGTTTGGGTAGGTCAGCCTTTGTTTTCCAAAGTACGCTGTACACCAGATAACCAATTACAGTCATTTTTAAAACAGATTTCAGGAATTCAACCAATGACCTCATGGAAAAAATATTTTTAAAGCCTTTAATCGGATCAATCTTGCTAAACTTGGGTGTAATGCCCTCTCCGGTTAATAAAAAACCGATCTGCATGTAATTCGCTGCTATCCCGATGACAATGGCACCAACAAAAATAGGAGCCAGCATAATCAAGATTTGCACACCATACTCACCCATCATCAGCAGCGTTGTATTCGGTGTTACTTCCATAGACAGCCGATTCACAAAAATATCCCGAAACAAGCGGACCGCATGATCCTTAAAATACCCGCCGAAAATCATGAGGCAAAAAAACGTAACCAGCAAGACACCAGCAGCGGGCAACTCCATGCTCTTGGCAACCTGCCCTTTTTGTCTTGCATCCTGTTTCTTCTTGGGTGTAGCTTTTTCCGTTTTTTCCCCTGAGAACAACTGCAGGTTCATAGCATATTTAAATGACAAACTACGTTCCTCCAGACCAGACATTAAGGACGATTACCCATAATATCCAACAAGTTGCGCATGGATTCGAACATCACAGAAAACAATCTTTCGAATATAAAAGCAAAACTTGGCATGAGAAGCAATAACATGAACAATCCCACAATAATTTTAAGCGGCACACCAATGACAAAAATGTTAAATTGCGGTGCTGTTTTAGCTAAAAAGCCGAGTCCCACATCCGTTAAAAAGGTCGCTACTACAATGGGAGCAGCAATTTGAAAGGCCAACATAAATGATTCCGCAAAAGAACGCACCAGAAATTCAGTTACACTGCCACCATACAGCTTTATAAAAAAATCATTGGTCAGTGGTACCCAATCATAACTGTATAAAATAGCGTTTAGCAGATGATGATGCCCGTTTATGCTCAAAAAGAACAATACAGCTATGGCGAACTTGAAATTACCCGTAAGAGGCGTTGAAGCCCCTGTCATGGGATCAAATACACTGGCCATTCCGAACCCCACCTGTAGGTCTATAAATGAACCTGCGGTTTGGATCGCTGTCATGAACAAATATGCAGTAAACCCCAGCAACAACCCAATCAGCACCTCACGCCCTACTAACAGCACATACGCTACATCGGTCGGCACCTGTTGATGCGTACCATAAGTAAGATACACGACCAAAGCTAGAAATCCTGAAATTCCCACCTTAAAGATATTAGGTACCCCTCGGGTTGAAAAAATAGGCGCTACTACAAAAAACGAGGTAATCCGACAAAAAATCAGCAAAAAAACAGGAAAACTCTGCAACAATATGTTCATAACTTTCAGCCTAACCTATATATTTGTACAAATTGTCCAGAATGTTATACGTAAAGTCCACTAATGTGGTCAATATCCAGGGCCCGAACAAAAGCAATGCCAGCAATACGGCGACAATCTTCGGAACAAAGGCCAGTGTCTGCTCCTGAATTTGAGTTGTCGCTTGAAAAATACTGATGATCAAACCCACGACTAGCCCCAAAATCAGCATCGGAGCACTCACCTTGAGTACAATGTATACCGCTTGCCCAGCCAGGGAAATAATAAACTCCGAAGTCATTGCCGTCCTCCTTGATTGCTGTCCTTGCAGAAAAGTATTCATGTATTAAAACTCAGAAGTAATGATTTGACGACCAAATACCAACCATCTACAAGTACGAAAAGTAGTATTTTAAAAGGAAGCGAGATCATTACCGGTGGTAGCATCATCATCCCCATAGCCATGAGTGTACTGGACACTACAATGTCTATAACTAAAAAGGGTATAAAAATCATAAAGCCCATCTGAAATGCTGTTTTCAACTCACTGATTGCATATGCCGGAACCATCACCGTTAGTGGAATATCTTGATAGTTTTTTGGTTTTTCCATCTTGGTGTATTTCATAAAGAGCAGTAGATCCTTCTCACGTGTATGAGAGAACATAAAAGTCTTAATCGGTACCGATGCCTTATCTAGTGCCTGAGACTGTGTTATATCCCCCTTGAGATACGGCTGAAGCGCAGTTTCGTTCATAGCTGAGAAGGTCGGCGCCATAATAAATAAGGTGAGAAACAAGGCCAGTCCAACAAGCACCTGATTAGGCGGCATCTGCTGAGTTCCCAGTGAAGTTCGCACAAAGCCAAGTACAATCACGATACGCGTAAAACTTGTCATAAGTACAAGCAACGCGGGCGCTACACTAATGACAGTAATAAGTAAAATAATAGACAGCGAGGTGGCACCGGGCTGTCCTTTGTCCGAATTGCCGACTTGAATATCAATGTTCGGAATCGGTTCCGCAGAGGCCGCCGTCACCGAAATGAAGCTGAACAAGACAAGCAGCAAACATGCTAGTATAATCTTTTTTCTCATGAATCTCCCGACCGATCTGTAGTATTCTCCTCATTGCGCAACTTTTCAAGTTTATCCTTGCGATTCGGCATCTGCCGAAGCTTGGATTCAAACATCTCATGAAAAGATGTTTCCTCTTCAGGTTGCTGCTGCTGTGCCGCGTTGTTCCGGCGAAGCTTATCCGCAATTTTAGCGAATAGCGGGGCAATTGGGCCGCGCTGCAGAGAAGCTTCCTGCTCCAGTGCGGCCAAAATTTGCTCCACTTCTTCAGGATCGGATACTTTGTCAACAAGCCGGATATCTTCTCCCACACCAATGAGGTACACACTGCTACCAACTTCAACAAGCTGAAGGGATTTATTGGGGCCAAGCCCCACGCCTCCCAGTATGCGAACGGAGCGGTTGCTGAACCAGCTCTGATTTCTTTTACTCAAAAACCGTATCAAGTACACGATCAGTACGATGATAAAGATTAGCACGAAAAGGACCCAAGCAATGTTTCCTATATTGCTGGATGTACTCAAAGCGTCAGAGGCACCCTGTTGTGTATCCATACTGGATGCGCCTTACACACCCAGTGTCTTGTTGATGGCTTCGATAACCCGATCCGATTGGAATGGCTTAACGATAAAATCTTTTGCGCCAGCTTGAATGGCATCAATTACCATAGCTTGCTGACCCATCGCGGAACACATGATAACCTTTGCGTTCGGGTCAATTTGTTTGATTTCCTTCAGAGCGGCAATGCCGTCCATCTCAGGCATCGTGATATCCATCGTAATCAGGTCAGGACGAAGCTCCTTGAATTTTTCAATGGCCTGTGATCCATCCTGGGCCTCTCCTACTACTTCAAATCCATTTTTGGACAGGATGTCCCGAATCATCATTCTCATAAATGCAGCATCGTCCACGATCAAAATACGGTTTGCCATCTGAAATAAATCCTCCCTAAATTATGCTTTTATTGTAATTTTTGAATTCGGTCCCATTGGCTTACAATATCCGTTACACGCACGCCAAAGTTCTCGTCGATTACGACAACCTCGCCCTTGGCAATCAGTTTGTTGTTAACCATAATGTCCACCGGCTCCCCGGCAAGCTTGTCCAGTTCAATAATTGAACCTTGTGAGAGCTCCAGAATATCTTTAATTTGCTTTTGGGTCCTTCCTAATTCTACGGTGACTCTAAGGGGAATGTCCATCAATAAATTTAAATTGTTTTCATCCACTTGCGGAAATCCACCGGACTGCAAGTTAGAAAATTGTACAGGCTGCACATTTACATTACGTCCCGGTGGTACAGCCCCATAATGATGAGGTGTTCCATAAGGCACTTGCGGCGGCACACCTGCTGGCATTCCATACCCCGGCGTTCCATACCCTGGAGCGCCCTGCTGCCCATATCCCGGATCTTGAGGATACATTGGCGGTTGTTGCCCATAGCCTGCATCTTGCGGCGCCTGCGCGGCTGCAGGCGGCTGTTGGTAGGCTGGTGCAGACGGTGGCTGCGGAGTACTAGCTTGTGTCGGCGCTTCGGGAGCAGCTGTTGCAGCTGCCTGCTGTGCGGACGCTTGCGGTTGCTCGTCATCCTCTCCGCCATTCATTAAGATGCTCACCATCTTTTTGGCGAAATTAACAGGTAACAGTTGCATCAGTGTAGAGTCAATCAGATCTCCAATCAATAACCGGAAGGATACTGTAATCAGCGTCTCTTCATCTGGCAGGCTGGATACTCCATCACCGTGCAGAGGATCCAAAATATCAATCCCTGGTGGAGAGATATTAACAAAACGATTAAACATGGTAGACATAGAGGTCGCAGACGATCCCATCATCTGGTTCATCGCTTCCTGCACGGCACTGATGTGAATTTCATTCAATTCTTCATCTGCCGGATTTCCTTCACCACCAAGCATTAAATCCGCTATAACCTGCGCATCACGCTTTTTAATTACAAGCGAGTTAATGCCTTCAAATCCATCGACATAATTTACATGTACGGCTACGTGCGGCTTTGGAAATGCAGTTTCAAATTCAGAACGTGTAATAATTGAAACTTTAGGTGTCGTAATATCCACCTTTTGACCGAGCAGTGTGGAAAGAGCCGTAGCTGCGCTGCCGAACGTTATATTACCGATTTCCCCGAGAGCATCCTGCTCCAGAGAAGTCAGAAAATCGTCAACGGTCTTGCCTGCGGGAGTAGAATCCGTCCCCGCTTCAGACTGTTTCAGCAAGGCATCAATTTCCTCCTGGGACAAATAGTCTTTACTCGTCAATTTCTTCAACTCCTTCGTTGACAATTTCATCAATTTGTACGGCAACACGATCTCTTACCATGCCGGGACTTCCCATAAACTTCAACTTCTCGCCTACCCGGATGGATAGTCCTTCTTTGACTGGCTTGTTCAATGAAATGACATCCCCTACCGAAAGGCCCAAAAACTCAGCTACATTTATCCGGGATTCACCCAACTCCGCAATAATAGGAAGCTCTGCTTTGGTGACCCGTAATCTCAAGGCGTCTATCTCTTCAGGCGCCCTTGATTTCTTTTCGGATGTAAACCACTGGTGCGTGGACAGTCTGGCCATAATAGGTTCCAATACCACGTGCGGGATACAGAGATTAATCATCCCTGTGGTATCACCAATTTTGGTGCTAAGCGAAATCAGAGCAATCGTCTCATTCGGCGAAACAATCTGCATGAACTGCGGATTTGTTTCCATAGCCTCTAGACGTGGTTCAATGTCCAGTACCGTTTTCCAAGCCTCTTGCAGGCTATCAAAGGTACGGCTGAAAATTCGCTCCATGATCGTCGTCTCGATTTCGGTCAACGCGGTAACCTTAGTTGGTGCCGAACCTGTTCCTCCGAGAAGCCTGTCCAGCATGGCATAAGCTACGTTCGGGTGAACCTCAAGCACCATTCGGCCTTCCAGTGGTTCAGCTTCAAAAATGTTTAGAATGGTCATTTTCGGAATGGAGCGAATGAATTCATCATATGGAAGCTGCTCCACCTGAACGACATTAATCTGGACAAAAGTACGAAGCTGTGCTGAAAAATAAGTGGTCAGATACCGTGCAAAGTTCTCGTGTATCCGCGTCAGACTTCGTATATGGTCCTTGGAAAACCTAAGCGCCCTCTTGAAATCATAAGCGCGAACTTTCTTTTGGGTTTCTTCCTTTTTGAGTTCTTCCGCATCCATTTCACCGGACGAGAGAGCTGCTAAAAGGGCATCAATTTCCCCTTGTGACAGTACATCCACCAATGTTATTCACCCCCTTACGTGTTCCTGACAAGATCACCTGGAATCAAATGGCTGCCAGCAAAAAGTCTGTAATTTTGGCGTTCCCCAGGTGACCTTCAGGGAGCGACTTATTGATGAGATCCGTCAGCTTGTCACTGAACTGATCCCGGCCTTTAGCCGTTCTGAGCTCATCAGGTTTGGTGTCTGCAAGTAATTGAATAACGATAGGCTTAATACTAATGTCCTTGATTTTTTCAAAAGCTTCTTTGGCTTTGGCATCGTTCAATTGAAAAGCAAGATTCATCTGCACAATGTAATCTGCGTCTGCCAAATTTGTTTTGATACCGGTAATTTCAGAGCTTACTTCCACCAATTCATCTGCTGACAATCTTGGAAGTTGTTCTGCTTGAGCGGCTTGCGCATTCGGTATGACTTCCGACTTCTTCCCGCTAAGCGCTGGTATAAGTACAAAGGCCGCGCCTGCAATCAAAGTAATCGCGAGTAAAATTGTAATGAGCCATGGCAGCATCTTCTTCATTCGTCTTCCTCCATTTGTTGCACTTTTATCGTGGCGGCATGCATGCCGATTTCACGGCTGTAACTCTTGATCAAGGAGACGACATCTGCCGCTTTTTCCAATACAATCAACCGTTTCCCCGTCACCAAAGTGACGTATGTATCCGGTGTTTCCTCCACAGTCTCAATGAGCAGCGCATTAAGCCACATAGGCGAGCCGTTCAGCCGCGTTAACGGGATCATCGTAACACCAACCTCCTGATAGGTGCGGAGGAGCCTCTACTCCTCCGCGTTTAAATGAGATTATCGTTTCAAGTTTACAACTTCCTGAAGCACTTCATCCGAAGTCGTAATGATACGCGAGTTCGCTTGGAATCCGCGCTGAGCTACGATCATTTCGGTAAATTCGCCTGTCAGATCAACGTTGGACATTTCCAGCTGACCCGAGATGATAGCACCGGTGCCATCATCAGCGCTGTTTGCTTCCATAGCAGTGATTTCACCCTCGTTTCCAGAGTTAACTGTAGCACGATACAGACTACCTCCGATTTTTTCCAATCCTTCAGGATTGATTACTTTAGTTACTCCAATTTTGGTAGCATTATCTGTTTCACCAGATGCCAAAGTTTGTACAATGGTTCCATCCTGAGAAATTGAGAAAGCAGTAACATCGTCTGCTAACGTAATGGGAACTCCACCACCTGAATCAGCAACAAAAAAACCGTCCGAAGTTACCAAATGCCTATTTCCGTCAATATGAAAATCTCCTGCTCTAGTCAAGTATGGAGCCTCTTGATCCGCATTCATTTTAACCAAAAAGAAACCATCACCATTAAGGCGTAAATCTGTTGGATTATTTGTTGTCATGGCACTTCCTGGCAAATGGAGCGTGTCAATGGAGGACACAGTCGAACCCAAACCAATTTGCTTTGCGTTACTTCCTGCCGTTTCTTCTCCAGACGCACTTGCGCCCGAGCTTGTTTGGCTCAAAATATCCTTGAACATTACTCGGCTGGACTTGAAGCCTGTAGTATTTACGTTTGCAATGTTGTTACCGATAACGTCCAGCTTTGTTTGAAAGCCCTTCATGCCCGATACACCTGAATACATTGATCTCAACATTGAGTATAAATCCTCCTCTGATTGGTTGCTTAGTTGACCGCATCAGTCGATCCGCGGCTTTTTCATGGCTTTCCTATTCGGGCCAGCCACTTCGTATATTTTTTTATGAAATAATTACAGCACTATCTATCTGCGTAAATACGTTATCCTCCATGGACTGCTTGTCCATCGCAGTAACAACCGTTCGATTAGGCACACTAACAATCAAAGCCATATCCTGCATTAAAATTAAAGATTCTTTAGCGCCTTTGGCAGCAGCCTTATCCACAGCAGAGTTAATTTTCGCCATTTGGTCACTTCTCAACTCTATTCCTCGCTGCTCCAGTCGCTTGGCTGCATGGTTGCTGAGCTTGAGCACCTGTTCCTGCAACACCTGACCAAATGGTTTGGTATCCTTTGTTACCGAATTTAATCGGTTTTGAGAAATCGCTGCCGGGGGAACGTTGGTAGGAAAAAGGCGTCCGACCGTTATCCTGTCATTCATGAGTTCTCACCGCTTCCAGTAGAGGAAGAAGATGAAGTATCTGACGTCTCTGTAACAGGAGCCGTTGTATTAGCCTGGCTTACTGATGTTACATCTTTTAATGCCACCTCAGCCGCTCCCATTTTGGCATACTGCACACCGTCGCGAATAACGATGGAATCTACGATTCCACTTTTCACCGTACCTGCGCCTGTCTCACCTGTAATAGAATCTTTTTTCCCCGGCTCAATCCAACTGACTTCTTTTCCTATCAAACCAGAAGCTGTACCCAAAGACTGTCCCAATGCATTCAACTGCGTAGAAATGTTCATCAGTTGTTCCACTGAGGAAAACTGTGCCATTTGGGCGATGAATTCTTTATCCTCCAAAGGCTGCATTGGATCCTGATTTTGTAGTTGAGTGATCAAGATTTTTAAAAATTGATCTTTACCCATCGTTTTAGTATCCTTGGCACTTGCTGTTTTGACATTATTCACATTGTAATTCGGCCAGACGTTACTGGTGGATACATTGTTGTCTGTAGTCGTCATTGTGTTCTCACCTCCATCATTACGCTTGTGCTGTAAAGGAGCCTGTCCGATTCATGTCATCTGCGCGTTGTTCTACTGTCCAGTTACGAAGCTCTTCTGTCATTTCAGCTACCTTCACAGCATCCTCGCTCTCTTCTCTACCTCGAGCTTTAGAACGTTGGTTGGATTGCTGCTGCTGATTAGCCCCAGATCCACGTCCATCCTGATACATATGGGAGGATAGCGACTCATTGTGCGTAACTTCTACTTTATCCACTTGAATACCTTGGCTCTGAAGACTCGTGCGCAACTGCGACATTTGCTGTTCCAGCAAATCCTTCGCTCCGCTATGCTCAGTCATGAACTGGGCAACCAGATGACCATTTTGCATCGTTAGCTTAACCTCCAGCTGGCCCAGATGATCTGGACGAAGCATGATGGTCGCTTCTGTCAAACCAGTGTGTTTTACAATATCAAGTTTTTGTACTACAAACTCAGTCATCTCCTTGGCAAATTGCCGTACATGTACGACTGGTTGAGCTGGAGCCGAAGGTGTTGTTCCCTGCGCTTGTACTGAAAGCTGCCCCGCAGTCGTGATCACTGGAGTCTGATTATCAGTTGATGCCGGATCCGCTTGCTCAGCTGCATCTACGAATGTACCTGCTTCATCCGTTACAGTAGGTTTAACTGCGGACTGAACGAGAAGATTCGTTGATGAACGCTGTCCTTCTGAGCCTTGCTGGCTAGTTTCACCCTGACTTGCTTGCTGCTGAGGAGTAACCTGTTTGTTTGTAGATGCTGCAGTTAACGTCTGAGCACCATTTGCTCGTTGTGCAGAAGGCTGGGCTGCTTGTGAATCTCCACTATCAGCAAGTTCCACAGCTTTCAATACTCCATGCCACTGCTCATCGGAAATAGCTCCCGTCCCAGCCGTTGCGCTTTGCAGCGATTGTAGTAACTGTGTCACCTTAGTCTTTTGGTCTCCCGAAGCCTGTTCTGCTACATTGGCAAGTTGTGACAAAGCGTCCTGCAATGCAAAACGAAGAGTTGCCGGATTAGCTGCCAAAGCTGTCAAGCCTGTAGTCTCTGCCGTTTCCCCACCATCTGCCTGTTGATTTGTTCCATTGCCTTGCAAAAACTGTTGTACTTGCTGAATCCACGATTGCAGAGTTGCAAGCAGCGCAGGATCGGCAACTACCTGATCATCCAACTTCTCGAGATTTTGCAGCAAAGGAGCTAATGTTTCAACCAGCGGCTCGGTTGGAGCTTCCGCAGATTCTCCGCTTGCAATAAGTGGTAGTACCATAACTAATGGAGAACCATTTGCATCTGTTCCTGCTGAGTCCGTTTGCCCGCCTGTCATCATTTGCGTCAGTGTTTGATTAAAGGCACCCGTGGTTGCTCCAGCAGCCGTGGCTGTACTTGTTGTTGATGCTGTCGTACTGTTAGCTGTTTGACTAGAGCTAAGAGATACACTTTGAGAAATAAGGGTCATATATTTTTCACCTCCCTTCAATTCAAATTACTTACTACCCATCAATTTATTCAAAATTTTCGCGGTCTGACCTGCATCCTTGGCAGACATATATTGCAGTAAAGAAGCACGTGTCGAATCATCTACTGTATTTAATATGTTTAATGCCTTATCCGGACTGATTTTGTAAGTTTGTAAAATAAGTTCGGCACCGCTTTTCTTGTCCATGGAAGCAAATGTGCTACTGATTTGAGTGCTTTGCAGACTTTTACTCGTCGTTCCGGCTGTAGTACCTTGATCCTTCTTCAGACGAGACTGCAACGCAGCTACCGATAAATCCGTAGATGGCGTTACGTTTTTCAGAGCCATCGTAATATCTGCTGCTTTTTTAGCGTCCATCTTTTGCAAAATCTTCGCACTGTTGGCAGGGTCCATGTAGCTTAAGAGCTGTACGGTCTCTTCCGTGGTCAGATTCTCCATGATCGGTGCAGCTTTACTTGCCGTCATTCCTTCATACATGCTGGCAAGTTCTCTGGTCTGTTTTACATAAGGATCTTCATTTGTTGTTCCGTCTGTAGTTTGCGTACCTGCTTGTCCCTGCTGCCCGGCCTGTCCCTGTTGACCCGTCTGCGACTGTTGTTCCTGTTGCGTTTGCAGTGTATTGACCTGATTCTGAAGTTCAGTAACCTTTTTATCTTGTGTCGTCTTAGCAGCGGTAGCCTTTTTGAGTTCTTCCGTCTGCTTAGCTAAATCCGCTTTTAACTGTTGAATGGTTGCTTCAGAACTTTCAGACTGTGCCTTCTGATCCGCTTCTTTTGTCTGGGTTGCCTTATCCTTCGGTTCAGGAATCCAATTTTTAACAATTGGTATTTTGTTCCCTAATGAGATCATTTCGCTTCTGAAGTCCATATTGAACAGTGTAAGCAAGACCCCGACCAGAACGATTGTGAAAACAATCGGAATCAGGAAAAACATAAACCGCTCAAATCCCCCGCCTGATTCTTTTCCTAAATCCATATCCAGTTCATTTTCTGCTAACTTCTGTGCCATCGTCTTCCTCCTCAGGCAGCTGATATGCGTATCCTATGACGTTCCGCTTACCGGGCTTTCATGGCAAATCGCACGGAAGCCATTTCATCCAGCTCATTCTGCTCGCGCAGGAGCATTTCCTGTTGGAATTTCACGTTGGCCTTCTCTCTTGCTTTCAGCCAAACTTGTTCATCCAGCATTTTATCGGTCAAAACGGTTTGTTTGCTTTGCACATTTTGCTGCGCATATTGAACATCCCTATGCTTGCGTGTAATACATTGGTCCAGATGATTGACATAAGCTTGTAATTCCTGAATGCTAGAGAGTGGCGCGCAATCTTCGGCAGCCTTTTGAATGGCTGATATGACCCGATTCCTTTCGCCTATAAGCTGTGTTAATGTCTGCTCCTCAACCTGCAATTGTCCAACAGCACTGGAAAGCAGCCATTCGGCCTGTGACTTTTCGTTCGTTTTCAAGTCTACAACTTTTTGAAAGGAATACTGAAATCTCATCGTTCAACCTTCATCTCCTCGTAAATTCAGAAATCAAACGTTCTCGTACTTCGTCCAGCTCAGCCTTTTCATCGGTTCTTTGTCTTGTAAAATCCCATATATCCCGTATGCGCTCCATAGATTCGTCAATTTCTGCATTCGAACCCTGTTGATAAGCCCCAATGTTAATCAGGTCCTCTGAATCTTTGTAAATGGCCATCAAGCGCTTAATGTTTTCGGCAGCGTCTATCTGATCTCGTGTTGCAATGTCCTTCATGACCCGGCTAATACTTGCTAAAACATCAATTGCGGGAAAATGTCCTTTGTTCGCAATCCCGCGGTTCAAGACAATGTGTCCATCCAATATCCCGCGCACCGCATCCGCGATGGGTTCGTTCATGTCGTCACCATCAACCAGCACTGTATAAAAAGCGGTTATGGAGCCAGTAGGACCTGTCCCTGCGCGTTCCAGAAGCTTAGGCAGACTAGCAAACACAGATGGAGTGTATCCTCTCATTGCTGGTGGCTCACCCACCGCTAGACCGACTTCACGCTGGGCCATCGCATATCGGGTAACTGAATCCATCATTAACATGACATTCAACCCGCGATCCCGAAAATATTCCGCTATCGTCGTTGCAATAAGTGCACCCTTAATGCGGATCAACGCAGGTTGGTCGGAAGTGGCCACAATGACTACAGAGCGTTCTAGTCCCTCAGGACCCAAATCCCGTTCAATAAAGTCCAGCACCTCGCGTCCACGTTCTCCGATCAAGGCAATTACGTTCACATCTGCTTCCGTATTACGGGCAATCATACCCATCAAAGTACTCTTACCTACACCCGAACCCGCAAAAATACCAACCCGTTGTCCTTTGCCAATCGTAAGCAACCCGTCAATTGCACGTACTCCGATACTAATGGGTTCCTGCACACGCGGACGATTCAGCGGATTGGACGGTATATTGAAGGTTGAATATCTCGCCATTCGCGAGGGAATCAGTGATCCGTCCAAAGGCTGACCCAAACCATCGAGCACTTTGCCTAACAGTTCCGAACCAACCTGCACATTCAGCGGCTTCCCTGTTCCTACGACATCACAACCAGGACCAATGGATTGTAGTTCTCCAAGTGGCATCAGAAGCACTTTATTGTCTCTGAAGCCAACAACCTCTGCCTGCAATGGCTTTGCCGCTTTGCCCGGATAAATATAACAAACATCCCCGATACTCGCGTCTGGACCTTCCGACTCAACCATCAAGCCGATAACCTGTGTAACCTTGCCATTCACCCGAACTGGGTCCAGCTGTCGCAAATGATCCATGTAGCGCTGTGCATTAAGCCCCTTCATGTCTTCGCTCCTCATTTTCATGTGCCAGACGCAGTAGTTCCTTTTTAATCTCAGCTAATTGCGTATCGATCCGGGCGTCCACGCTTCCAAAGGAAGAACGGATGACGCAACCGCGATCCTTTACGGTACCATCCGGAATAATTTGCAGTTCTGCCTGCGAATCGACAGTTAATGACAATTCTTCCCGCGCACCTTGCACAAATGCGAAATGCTGAGGCGACACACACAATGTAATGATTCCTTTTTCTCGCTTACGAGCCAAATTTTTGCGAATTAACTCAATTGTATATTCCGGTTCAAGACTAAGCTGTTTTTCAATGACCTTCTCGGCAATCGCACTACTCAGTTCAACCAAAAAAGGCTCTGCTTCCTGAATCAGTTGTTCCTTAATCTCATAGGCCTGACGCAGAATATCTTGTGCTTCTTCCATCATCTGCTCCGATTTCGTCTGAAGCTCAGCCTCAGCCAGCTTCTGGCCTTCTTCATATCCTTGTTGAAATCCATCTGCTTTTATCGACTGAATCAACTGATCGTCATGCTCGCGTCGTTCCTGCCACCAATCTTCAATCTGCTGCTGTGCTTCCTGAAGCATTCGTTCCGCTTCTTCAGCCGCCTCGCGTACCTGACGTTCGGCAAAGTCCTTAGCATCATTCAACATTTCATCTCGGAGCCGTTCTGCCTCATAATCTCGCTGAGGCTCTGGCTCCGTATATTCAGTTGTAATTTCTTCATCCGTCGTTTCTGGCACGTACGTATGTGCCACATCAATCGTTTTCAAAGCCTCTACAGGCACATATTGGAAAGATTTAATCAAGTTAGACAATGATGTCATCTCCTCCGCCGCGTGCGATTATAATCTCACCGGCCTCTTCCAATCTGCGGATCGTTGAAACGATACGTGTTTGTGCTTCTTCCACATCACGCAGCCGCACCGGTCCCATGTACTCCATTTCCTCTTTGAAGGTTTCTGCCATACGTTTCGACATATTTCGGAAAATCACATCGCGTACTTCTTCACTGGACACTTTAAGTGCCAATTGCAAGTCTGCATTGTCGATATCGCGGATAATGCGTTGAATGGACCGGTTGTCCACGTTGACAATATCCTCGAATACGAACATTCTTTTCTTGATTTCCTCAGCCAGTTCAGGGTCTTGAATTTCAAGCGAGTCGAGAATTGTACGCTCGGTTCCGCGGTCTACGCCATTCAAAATCTGAACGATAGACTCGATACCGCCTGCATTCGTGTAATCCTGCGTCGCAGTTGCCGAGAGCTTTTGCTCCAATACTCTCTCCACTTGAGAGATGACTTCCGGAGATGTACTGTCCATGACAGCAACACGCCGGGCCACATCTGCCTGCTTTTCTTGTGGTAAGGACGATAGAATTGCCGCCGCTTGCTCAAACTGCAAGTATGAAAGCACGAGAGCAATGGTTTGCGGATTCTCATTTTGTATAAAATTCAATATTTGGTTCGGATCAGCCTTACGAGCAAAATCGAAAGGTCTCACCTGTAATGTCGCTGTCAAACGGTTAATGACCTCAACTGCTTTTTGCGATCCAAGCGCTTTTTCCAATATTTCTTTAGCGTAATTAATACCGCCTTGGGAAATGTACTCCTGAGCCAGACAAATTTGATGAAACTCGGCCATAATGGAGTCCTTTTCAATGGCATCGACCTTCCGTACATTGGCAATTTCCAATGTAAGTTGCTCGATCTCTTCATCACGCAAATGCTTGAATATTTGAGCAGATACTTCTGGCCCCATTGTGATCAAAAGAATAGCTGCTTTCTGTCTTCCCGTTAAACCTTGACTGCTTGCCTTTGCCAATGAACTCACCTCTATTCGTCAGCCAGCCATGTACGAAGCAGATTGACGAATTCGTCGGGTTTCTTTTTCGCCAGACTTTCAAGCTGTTTACGCACTTGACTTTCATTTGTCACACTTTCCATGGTAATGGACGGGAATTCCGTCGGCGTTGGCATGAGTTGCAATTCTTCATCCAACTCTTCTTCCTGATTACGACGACTGCGTACGATGAAGAAGATTACACCCGCCAACAGTGCCAGAACTGCAGCTCCGATGCCCCACATCCACGGGTTGGAAGCTGAGAAGAATGTATTGGTACTCGTAGGCGCCGGAGCAGCTTGCGAGAACACTGAAACCTTTTTAGCCAAATCAGCGTCTGTAAAAGTAGTACCGGAATTCGCCAGTGATGCTCTTACAATATTAACCAAGATATTTTGAATTGCTGTCTGAGTTGCAGTATCCAACGTTTGCTGACCTGTTGGTGGTTCAACTGCTACATTAATGGTTAAATCTTTTACAGTGTATGGACTTTGGATAATATCCCTTGCAATTCGGTTAACTTCGTAGTTAATCGTACTTGAGCTCTTATCCGAGCTGGTATTGCCGGAATTGGCTCCTCCAGGGTAACCCGGGACATCCTGCGTTCCTGTCCCTGCAACTCCTCCGGTTTGTCCACTACTGCCCGTATAACTTTCCTGGATTTGTTGGGCACTAATTTCAATACCCTTCATTTTCGTTTGGTCAACAGGTGTGACCATTTGTTCCTTTGATGTTACTTTGTCGAAATTTAGCTGGGACATAACCAGCACGTTTACCTTGTCGTCTCCAACAATTTTCGACAAAAATTGTTGAACATTATTCCTTACATCGCTCTCAAACTTCTTCTGTAGAGCCATGTTTTCCTGAACACCACTTGTGAGTCCACCTTGGCCGCCCTTGGCCGTTGGAATCAACTCATATTCCTTATTCGTGATCGTAATATTTTCTACTGGCAAATTCGGTACAGCCGTTTTTACCAGGTTAAAATATCCGTCGATCGCTTGTTGATTGGGAGTAAAGCCAGGTTCAAATTCCATTTGAACCGAAGCAGATGCTTTGTCCTTTTCTTCAAGTCCGGCAAAGATATTTTCCTTTGGCATATTAATGACGGCTTTGGAGCTTTGGACACCATCCATCCGTTCCAACAGTTGCTGTACTTCGCCGTTCAATGCGTTATTGTACTTCACATTGAACTCGTTCTCCGTCATACCTATGGCCGAGGAGGACTGGTCAAAGGCGCTCATGCCGATTGACCCTTTCTGTATCAGGCCTTGAGACCCAACATCTACCTTCGCCTTATCTGCATTTGCGGTTGGGACTGAAATTTGTGTCCCACCAGCATTAAGCTGATACGGTATACCCGCAGAATCGAGATATTTAATGACCCCAGCGGCATCATTTGCATTTAGATCCTGGAAGGCCACTTCATACTCAGTTTTGGTAAACTGCATCGTTAGCACTACAATGGCGATAATGATGAATGCTAATGTCGAAACAAGTAATATCTTCTGTTTTTTGCTGAAATTATTCCAATATCCGGAAATTTTATCCCGGTATTGGGCGATTCTCTCGTTCACTCCGTCACCCCATCCGAAACTTTGCTAAACCCTCACTTTACATCTGTGTACGCATGATCTCCTGATAGGCTTCGATCGCTTTGTTTCGGACCTGTGTAGTAAGCTGCAGGGAAAGCAGCGCTTGTTGTGAAGTGATCATGACCTGATCTACATCAACTTTGCCTGCCATGAATTGGTCGGACATCTGGTGTGTAGCGGCTTCCTGCTGCCCTACTTCATTGAGAGCATCCTTTAAGAAGGAGCCAAAATCCTTCAAGGATTCGGAAGGCGTCGCTTTCGTCAACTCATTGTTAGGCGATTGAATCTGCTGTATTACCGGTGTCTGTACGTTAAACATGGCGTTCTGAATCATGTTTTACTCTCCCTATTAAGTAGTTAGTAGTCCTGGAACTTAGCGACCGATTTCAAGCGCTTTGGAAACCATCGCCTTTGAAGCATTCAGAGCTGTTACATTGGCTTCGTATGAGCGTGTTGCGGAAATCATGTCGACCATTTCTTTCATTATGTCTACATTAGGCATATATACATAGCCATCTTTATCAGCGTCCGGATGACCCGGATTGTACACTGGTTTCAAAGGTGACTGATCTTCCTGAATTTGCGAAACTTTAACGCCAGCGGCGCTTGTACTACTTCCTTCCATTTGAGCCTTCAAAACATCGGCAAAGCCAGATTGGTTAGGCTCCAAAACAACCGTTTTTCTCCGATATGGAATTGCTTGTCCATTCTCCACCTTCGCCCGAGTTGTCTCTGCGTTGGCAATGTTGCTCGATATAACGTCCATCCGCAACCGTTGGGCCGTAAGAGCAGATGCACTAATATCAAAGCCGTTGTTAATCTTCACCTCGTCCTATCTCCCTTCTACCGCTGTTCTCATCATTTTGATGCGCTCATTAATTTCTTGGATGTAGGTATTATATCTTAGTTGATTTTCAGCCATAAGACTCATTTCCCTGTCTATATCTACGTTGTTCATGTTGTTATTCATGACTGAGTACCCATCTTTGATGACCGTGGCATCAGGAATGGAGTTCACAGGTCCTATTTGAAAATGTCTTGAATTGGTTACTTTTCCACGCAATGGCGTAACATCACCGTCCATTTGCTGCTGAAGCAGTTCTTCAAATGAAACCTCCGAACGCTTGAAATACGGGGTATCCGCATTGGAAATATTATCGGCCATCACACGTTGTCTCGTATTGGCCGCCTGTACACCTGCCTGAAGCTTTTGAAAGCTTACATCACCCAGCAGATTCATTTAGCTCCTCCCTCCAGCGTCTACTCCAAAGTAAGATTCAATAAAACAAGATTTTTCACTTTTTTTCGACAATAAAATTTCATAATTATACATTTCTTTTAGGTCTTAAGTAGAAAATCTTAACTTTCTGTCATATATTCTAAGTTTCGTAGAGTTGGGACCTAATTACAATAAGAAAAAAGCCCTATCTTTTTTAAAAAAGAGGGCTTTAGATGCATAAAATGTTAAATTTTTCAGGTTTTTTTCAAGAAAAAGAATGTTTTCTTAGCACTTTACACCTGTAAAAGATTATACGTCCTACTTTTGGAATAGACAGAAAAATCATCAACTTAACCTGTGTCTAGGACTAAACGACGGTGCAAGATAGTGTTATTCTGGACCACACACCCTATTTTTAGACACCCTGTTCATAAAATATACTGACTAAGGTCCCTGTTTTGGGCAATATCTCCCAGCTTCTCACGCACATATTCCGGGGTGATGATCATACGATCCAATGTAAGCTCTGGGGCTTCAAATGACAGATCCTCCAGCAGCTTCTCTAAGATGGTATGCAAACGCCGTGCGCCGATATTTTCGGTGTTGCGATTAACGGACTCGGCAATACTAGCGATCTCACGGATCGCTTCCGCAGAAAATTCGACTTCTATTTCCTCGGTGCGGAGCAACTCGGTGTATTGCTTGGTCAGCGCATTTTTAGGCTCCGTCAATATCGACACAAACTCATCCAAGGTCAGACTACTTAGCTCCACACGGATTGGAAAACGACCTTGAAGCTCTGGGATCAGGTCTGACGGTTTAGCCACATGAAAAGCCCCAGCGGCAATAAACAGAATGTAGTCTGTTCTTACCGGGCCGTATTTGGTCATAATGGTAGAGCCCTCGACAATAGGTAAAATATCGCGTTGGACTCCTTCTCTCGACACATCAGGGCCACTTCCCTTGCCTTGGCTGGCAATCTTATCTATTTCATCAATAAAAATAATACCGGATTGCTCAGCACGCTTCACAGACTCCTGAATCACATCATCCATATCGATCAACTTGGCTGCTTCATCTTGAATCAGTACCTTGCGGGCTTCCTTGATTGGTAGCTTGCGCTTCTTCGTCCGCTTAGGAAGGAAACTTCCGAACATCTCCTGCATATTCATACCCATTTGTTCATTCCCTTGCCCAGCAAACATATCGAGCATATTGGGTGCGGTATCCTCCACATCAATCTCTATGACATCATCCTCAAGTTTACCGGACAACAGATCAAATTTAGCCTTGCGTCGCTTCTCTGCTAAGGTTCCGTCCTGTTGTGGTGGTTCTTCTTCTACCGAAGTCCCTGTGTTATTGCCAAACAGCATTTCAAAAGGATTACGTTGCGATTTATTTGACTTTTCTGCAGGTACAAGGATATTGACAATCCGTTCATTTGCCATGTCCTCCGCTTTGTCTTTCACATTCTCTGTTCGTTCCGACTTGACGATACGGATAGAGGTTTCCATTAGATCCCGCACCATGGATTCTACATCACGACCGACGTAACCCACTTCTGTAAATTTGGTGGCCTCTACCTTGACAAAAGGAGCTCCCACGAGCCGTGCAAGTCTACGTGCAATTTCAGTTTTACCCACACCTGTCGGTCCGATCATCAAAATATTTTTAGGCACAATTTCATCCCGAATATCATCCGGCAGTTTACTACGCCGATAACGATTACGCAAGGCAACAGCAACTGATTTTTTAGCTTCCTTTTGTCCGACAATATACTTATCCAGCTCGGATACCACTTGTCTGGGCGTCAACGATTGATTATTCATTTTGCACTCCTCCACCCTTGAATACTCAGAGCCGACTTACAATTCTTCCACGATAATCTGACTGTTCGTATACACACATATTTCCGAAGCAACCTCTAACGCTTCCCGTGCCATGTCCTTTGCTTCCATACCAGAGCCATGACGTTTGAAAGCACGGGCAGCTGCCAATGCAAAATTACCACCTGAGCCAATGGCCAACACATCATCGTCAGGTTCAATAATTTCTCCGCCTCCAGAAATGAGCAGCATCCCGGATGAGTCCATCACAATCATCAGCGCTTCCAGCTTGCGTAGTACACGATCCTGCCGCCAGTCTTTGGCCAGTTCTACAGCAGCCCTTTGAAGATTGCCGTGATGTTCCTCCAGCTTATTTTCAAACTTTTCAAACAATGTGATAGCATCGGCCACCGAACCCGCAAATCCCGCAACGACCTGCCCACGATACAATCTGCGCACTTTTTTAGCCGTTTGCTTCATCACAACACTGTTGCCGAACGTTACCTGCCCATCACCCGCAATAGCTCCTTTGCCATTATGGCGTACAGCACAGATGGTGGTAGCATGAAAGGACATATCCATAACGCGCTCCTCCTTTTCCTTCATCCTTATGCCTGTACTTCTGTTGACATAACTCCCGTTTGGTTGATATAACCGCGCAAACTTTCCAACGCGCGATTAGCGAGAGCTTCATTTTTTTCCTTTTTGTTACGAATGCGTGTCTCCAGCTTTGGGAGCAGACCAAAGTTTGCATTCATCGGTTGGAAATGTTTGAAATCAGCAGTTGTAATATATCGTGCCATGCTGCCTAGTGTCGTTTCCGCAGGAAATACGAACATTTCCTGCCCACGTGCTGCTCGTGCCGCATTTATACCAGCCAGCAGACCTGAGGCCGCCGACTCTACATAACCCTCTACACCAGTCATTTGTCCGGCAAAGAACAGATTACTTCTTCCCTTGAACTGATAAGTTGGGTGAAGCTGCTGTGGAGAATTAATGAAGGTATTGCGATGCATCACGCCATAACGTACAAACTCTGCCTCTTCAAGTCCCGGAATCATTGAAAACACACGCTTTTGCTCCCCCCATTTGAGGTGAGTCTGGAAACCAACCAGATTATATAGCGTACCTGCAGCGTTGTCTTGTCGAAGCTGAACAACTGCATAGGGTAGTTCTCCTGTATGTGGATTTACGAGGCCTACAGGTTTCATCGGTCCAAACAATGCCGTTTGTTTCCCACGTTGCATCATTACTTCGATAGGCATACATCCTTCGAAGTAGATTTCTTTTTCGAACTCCTTGACTTGTGCCACCTCAGCAGTAATCAAAGCCTCATAGAAAGCATCAAATTCCGCTTCGTTCATCGGACAATTTAAGTAAGCTGCTTCTCCTTTATCATAACGGGAAGCCAGATAGACCTTGCTCATATCGATGGAGTCCTTCTCTACAATCGGAGCTGCCGCATCGTAGAAATAAAAATACTCCTCTCCCATCAGCGTTTTGATCTGTTCTGACAAAGCTGGAGAAGTTAATGGTCCCGTTGCAACGACCACGATACCGTCCTGCGGGAGTTCCTGGAGTTCTTCATTAACGACCTCGATCAAAGGATGTTGATGAAGCGTATCTGTAATATGACCGGAAAATCCATCACGATCCACTGCCAATGCCCCACCAGCCGGAACAGCATGGCGATCTGCCGCACTCAGAACCAAAGAGTTTAGTATTCTCATCTCTTCCTTCAGTACGCCTACTGCATTCGTCAGACCGTTCGCGCGCAAGGAATTACTACATACTAATTCGGCAAATTTATCCGTATGATGCGCGGGTGTTTTTACAACCGGTCTCATTTCATATAACTTAACTGGCACTCCACGGCTTGCAATTTGCCAGGCAGCTTCGCTGCCCGCCAAACCTGCTCCGATGACCGTTACCTTTTGTAGTTCACTCACTTTTAAATCCCCCTGCTATCTTTGTTCTTAAGAAGTCTCTACACTCTCATCGCTCTCCTCCAGCATTTCGCTGTGATCGCAGACGGTACAGTTGAGCTTCGTTCCCTGTTTAGTACGTTTTTCGACCATTAGGCCACTGCAACTTGGACAAGGCTTGATGGACGGTTTATCCCAGGATACAAAATCACATTCTGGGTAACGGTCACATCCGTAAAAGACACGTCCTTTTTTACTTCGTCGTTCGACGACATGTCCCTCACCGCATGTAGGACAATTCATCCCGATATCCTTGACAATTGGCTTGGTGTTACGGCAATCCGGGAAAGCAGAGCAGGCCAGAAATTTACCAAAGCGGCCCAGCTTATACACCATGGGGCTGCCACACTTGTCACAGATGACGTCGGATACTTCATCCTTAATTTCAATTTCTTTCATTTCTTCTTCAGCCACTTCGAGACGCTTCTCGAATGACTCGTAAAAGTCACTCAACACCTTGACCCAATCACCTTCGCCTTCTTCGACGTGGTCAAGATCACCTTCCATATTGGCTGTAAATTCTACATTCAGAATCTCTGGAAAAAATTCTTCCATCTGCTCGATGACCAACTCTCCCAGCTCGGTAGGGAAGAATTTCTTCTCCTCAATAGCGACGTAACCGCGCTTCTGAATGGTTTCCAGCGTCGGTGCATACGTACTCGGGCGTCCTATACCCAGTTCCTCCAGCGTCTTCACCAGTCGTGCTTCCGTATAGCGAGGAGGCGGTTGTGTAAAATGCTGCTTTGGTTCAACCGATTCCTTTTTCAGCTTATCGCCGGGTTGGAGTGGCGGCAACAGCTTATCTTCTTCGGTTTTACCGTCGTCATTCCCCTCCACATACACTTTCATGAAGCCTGGAAAGCGAACCTTTGAACCGGCTGCTCGGAATATCGCCTCGCCTGCTTCAATATCAACGGACAAAGTATCCATAATAGCGGAAGCCATCTGACTCGCCATAAAACGTTCCCATATCAGTTTGTACAATCGGAACTGATCTCTACTCATAAAAGGCTTAACAGTTTCCGGATCACGCAAGGCGGAGGTTGGACGAATCGCTTCATGCGCATCCTGAGCATTAGCCGACTTTTTTGAATACTGACGAGGACTTTCAGGCACAAAATCTTCGCCATATTTTTGAACGATGACCTCTTTCGCTTCCTCTTGAGCCGAAGTGGCGATCCGTGTGGAATCCGTACGCATATACGTAATCAGACCCACAGTCCCTTCTTTTCCTAAATCCACACCCTCATACAGCTGCTGCGCTACAGACATCGTTTTAGATGCCCGGAAGTTGAGCTTTCGAGCCGCCTCTTGCTGCAAGGAACTTGTTGTGAATGGAGGAGACGGATTGCGTAAACGCTCCTTCTCTTTCACATCGCGCACCTTGTAAGACGATTTTCCGATAGCTTCTAACACTTCTTGTACATCCGCTTCGCTAGAGAGCTCTTTCTTTTCGCCGTGTAGCTTATGGAATTTCGCTTCAAAAGTGCTGTCTTTAATAGCTAATTTAGCTGTGATCGTCCAGTATTCTTCCGGTACAAACTCATTGATCTCGTTTTCCCGGTCCAGAATAATTTTCACTGCAACCGACTGTACACGCCCAGCAGACAGACCCTTCTTTACCTTTTTCCAGAGCAATGGACTTATTTTATAACCGACAAGCCGATCCAATATCCGTCGTGCCTGCTGCGCATTGACCAAATCCATGTTGATCTTGCGGGGGGTTTTAAAAGCATCTTTGACAGCCTGCTTCGTTATTTCATTAAACACCACACGACAATCCGCCGTATCGTCCAGTTCCAGCGCATGCGCCAGATGCCAAGCAATAGCCTCGCCTTCGCGATCCGGGTCAGCCGCCAGATATACTTTTTTTACTTTTTTTCGGGCATCCTTTAACTCTTTTAGTATTGAGCCTTTACCTCGAATGGTAATATATTTGGGATTAAAATCATTTTCAACCTCTACACCGATCTGGCTCTTAGGTAAATCCCTGATATGACCCATGGAAGCCTTGACGATATATTTGCTGCCTAAGTATTTGCCGATCGTCTTCGCCTTGGAAGGCGATTCCACGATGACGAGTGAATCCGCCATAGGCTCTTCCTCCTCTCAATTACACACATGAATATGATAAACTTCCTGAAATGTGGTGAGCTATAGTTCGTTAATACGAGCTATAAATTCAACACATTTCAGGAAGTGGGGAAGGAGTAGGAATCCGCGATGCGAATAAACGCTAATTTCCCTCCACCTATGTTTAAAATTGAATTTTACGCATTTACTAACTAAGGATTTGACAAAAACAATGACTAAATAAGCTTGTATTTTGTGCCCGCTAGCTGAGCGATCCTTTTTTTTATGATTAACGATAACAGAACTGCGTGTAAAAGTCCAAAATCCCATGCCGTAGCATCAAGCAGTTCATCCAGTGTCATGGTTCCTTGTTCCAGCAGCAGCACTACGCGCTTTTCCTCAGAAGTCTCACTTTCTGATGCTTTGGAGACTTTCTTAAGATTAAGACTCTGTTCTCTATTGTATGAAGAAACCTGCCTTGTACGCAAATCTGCTTCATACTCCTCAATAATATCCGAAGCTTCAGTGACCGTTTTGGCTCCTTGCTTAATCAAGTTCAGCGTGCCTTTACTCTTCGGTGACGTAATGGGTCCAGGAACAGCAAACACATCTCGATTTGCCTCCAGCGCAGCATCCGCTGTAATCAAGGAACCGCTTCTAGCGTCTGCTTCTACAACGAGCGTCCCCTTCGTTAAACCGGCAATAATGCGATTACGTTGTGGAAACATCCCCGGATGAGACCTCGTACCTGGAGGATACTCCGATACGATTAGACCTTTACTAGCCATCTCTGCAAACAAAGAGGCATTTTGGGGAGGATAAATTTGGTCAATTGCTGTTCCAAGTACACCAATCGTGTTGCCTCCCTGGCGCAGGGCTGTTTCGTGACAAATACTGTCAATCCCTCTCGCCAATCCACTAACCACTGTAATCCCTGCATTACATAATTCCTCAGTTAGTATCTCCGCTGCTCTACGACCATACGCAGTAGGAACGCGAGTTCCTACCATGGCTACAGAACATGTGTGCAAAAGTGATTTATCCCCTTTTGTATACATCACCCAAGGAGGGTCAACTGTTTCCTTCATTAATAAGGGGTAATCTTTGTCCACATAAGTTACCGTACCAATATCACTGGATTGAATTCGCTGATATCGTTCATGCACCCATTCTTCATCGTAACACTGTGCCGCAATGCGTGCCTGTGTGGGACTTAAGCCTATCTCAATCCACTTTTGTTCGCTAAAATGCAGTAGCTCATGCAATCGATAATCACTCGACCAAATACGCTGAATAGTTCTTCTTCCGATTCCCTCTAACTCATGTAGACCTAATAAAAGCCATCTTTCTTCCAAACTGTGGTTCCCCCATTCATGGAAGAGTGAACCCTTCCTTATTTTGTGGCACAACGGATCATTTTGCAAGCGTTTCCCTGATAAGCCTGTATCAACGCAAAAAAAAAGCAACCTTTTCATCCCCTGTTTCAGAAGATAAAAAGGTTGCTTACCTTTCTTTCATTATACACTAGCCAGCAGCAAATTTCGATGTTGATTTACAGCCTGTATATTAATGAAGAAACACGATTTAATGTGTTGTACACAAGTTCAAAATACCACGTGCTTCCAACACACTTACCAGTGTCGAGCCCATTTCGGAAGGAGTCGGTGCCACCTTGATCCCGCAGGCTTCAAGCGTTGCAATCTTCTCTTTTGCCGTTCCTTTTCCGCCAGAAATAATGGCGCCTGCATGCCCCATCCGTTTGCCTGGAGGCGCAGTCACACCACCGATAAAACCAACGACTGGCTTCGTCATATTATCCCTGATCCACTCGGCAGCCTCTTCCTCAGCTGTACCACCGATTTCTCCGATCATAATGACAGCGTGAGTGTTGGGGTCCTCATTGAAGCGATGTAAAATATCGATGAATTCCGAACCTTTAACTGGGTCACCGCCAATACCAACCGCTGAAGATTGACCTATACCTCGAGTGGTTAACTGATGCACTGCCTCATAGGTCAAAGTACCACTACGTGACACAACGCCTACATGACCAGGCAGATGAATGTAACCTGGCATGATACCAATCTTACACTCTCCTGGCGTAATAACGCCCGGACAGTTAGGGCCAATCAGAACGGTCTTTTTACCTTCCATAAAACGTTTGACCTTGATCATATCAAGTACCGGAATCCCCTCTGTGATACAAATCACGAGGTCCAGTTCCGCATCCACAGCCTCCAAAATGGAATCCGCTGCGAAAGCCGGCGGCACATAAATGACGCTAGCAGTTGCGCCCGTAGCTTCCTTGGCTTCGCTTACTGTGTTAAACACTGGCAGTTTGACCTGTTGTCCGTTTTCCAGTGTAATTTCTACCTCGGTGCCTCCCTTACCTGGAGAGGTGCCACCTACCATCTGTGTACCGTAATCAAGTGCACCTTTGGCATGGAACAACGCCGTTTTTCCCGTAATCCCCTGTGTAATCACCTTTGTATGCTTATCGACCAAAATACTCACGATCTTCACATCCCCTATCGTTTATTCGGCATATCGGAATGCAAACAGGCTATTGAACAAGTTCAACGATTTTTTGGGCACCATCGGCCATGGAATCGGCTGCCACAATATTCAAACCGGATTCCGCTAAAATCTGTTTGCCGAGCTCAACATTTGTCCCTTCAAGACGGACAACAAGCGGACGAGTCAGCCCCAACTGTTTGGCAGCCTCCACGACGCCGTTCGCAATGATGTCGCACTGCATAATCCCGCCGAAAATGTTGACGAAAATACCTTCTACCTTCGGATCGGACAAAATGATTTTGAACGCTTCGGTTACTTTTTCCGTCGTTGCACCGCCACCAACGTCCAGGAAATTGGCCGGATCACCACCGTAATATTTGATAATATCCATCGTGGCCATTGCCAACCCCGCACCATTGACCATACAGCCAATATTTCCGTCCAGAGCGATATAGCTTAGATCATATTTAGATGCCTCAATTTCCTTCTCATCTTCTTCATCCAAATCACGTAATTCCAAAATATCCTTGTGACGGAACAACGCATTAGAATCGAAATTCAATTTGGCATCCAGCGCCAGTACATTCCCATCACCCGTAACGACTAGGGGATTAATTTCTGCAATCGAACAGTCCTTGTCCACAAAAGCTTCGTAAAGCGCCAGCATAAACTTGACCGCTTTATTCACCAGCTCATTGGGAATATTAATCTCATACGCCAGCTTACGAGCTTGATGCACCTGAAGCCCAATTGCTGGATCAACAACTGCTTTAAAAATCTTCTCCGGAGTAGCCGCAGCCACCTCTTCGATTTCCGTACCGCCTTCTTCGGAGGCCATCAATACGATGCGTCCAGTCGCGCGATCCACGACAACGCCTACGTAATATTCTTTGCGAATATCACAGCCTTCCTCAATCAAAAGACGTTTGACCTCTTTACCTTCAGCTCCGGTCTGATGTGTCACTAGCACCTTACCCAAAATTTCAGAAGCAATAGTCCGCACCTCATCCAAGCCTTTGGCAACTTTTACGCCACCCGCTTTACCGCGTCCACCAGCATGAATTTGTGCTTTTACGACCGTAACAGCGCTTCCAAGCGATTCTGCCGCAGCAACGGCTTCTTCCACCGTGTAGGCAACCTTGCCGTTCGGTACAGCCACTCCGTACTGCTTTAATACTTCTTTACCCTGATATTCATGGATATTCATTCTGGAATCCTCCTATCAACATGACTGCAACAAGGGCGGTTCACAAGGAAATCTATACTAAACCTACATCATTGTAACATGTTTTTAAAACGCTTTCCTTATAATTCAACCTCATGAATTACAGTATTTTGATATCATTATCATTCCCAAAATCGAATGTTTGGATATTATTGGATTTTGCTTTTTAATACAAATTCACACAAAAAAGCACCTCCACAAAATGGGATTACCTAATCCGCAATGAGAGGCACTTTATTTCATTAGACTTTAAATAGCATTTTTTCTTTCAGTTAAGAACAACTCATGTCATAAATTCACAAGAGCAACCGAAAGTACCTGTTATGATTTTTCAATTTGTACATTCGCTTGATGAACACGATCGAGCAGATCATTAAACTGAAGCAGAAGCGACCCAAATTGATCATGAGTCATACTTGTTTTTTCCTGTATGCATCCTGGTACAGACAGGGCTTTATCCCGCAACGCTCTTCCCTCTGTCGTTAAAGAAATCAGCACCTTACGCTCATCTTGAGTGGAACGCTTTCGATCGATCAGCCCGGCATTCTGCAACCTCTTTAATAGTGGAGTTAGTGTGCCGGAATCCAAATATAACGCCTCACCCAATTCCTTCACTGTACACTCTTCACGCTCCCAGAGCACGATAAGTACCAAATATTGTGAGTACGTTACACCAAGCTTTTCTAGATAAGGCTGGTACAGCTTTGTAATCTCTCTGGAGCATGCATATATGGCAAAGCATAACTGATTATCAAGTTTCAACGCCGCGTGTTCATTAGAATTGTTTTCCATGCTGTCTAGTCACCTACTTTCGTCATTATTTTAGCACATTATATAGCAAAGTACATTCTAATTGCATAAAATACTTTACAAAAAATAATTATTTTGATAAATTAAATTGTGTAAAATACAAATTGAGCGAGAGGCAGTGATTGGATTATGATGACCATTCAACAAAAAATGTATGAAACAACAGTAAAAGCAGTTGGTGGACGTAACGGTTATATCGAGTCTTCTTCCCCTGAACTTCGTTTAGATATTGATACTCCAAAAGAAATGGGTGGCGCCGGCGGTACAGGTACGAATCCAGAGCAGCTATTCGCAGCAGGCTATTCTGCTTGCTTTGACAGTGCTTTAAATATGGTCGCTCGCATGCAACGTGTTAAACATGAAGGTACCGAAGTCACAGCTACGGTCCATTTTGGCAAAGTCGAAGACGGCGGCTTCGGAATCGGAGTAAACCTCGACGTTCTGGTCAAAGGCGTTGATCATGAAACTGCGGTAAAACTGGTGGAAGGCGCACATGAACAATGTCCATACTCCCGCGCTACCCGCGGTAATATTGAAGTGAAGCTGAACGTTTTGTAACATAGAGTTAGAATGAATTTCACAACAAGCCCCTCAACCATATTGGTCGAGGGGCTTGTTGTTTTTCCATCAAGTAACATGGGAGATGATGCATAATCGTATATACGAAATTGATATACTCATAGTATAATCACTATTGTCATAATCTTTTTTGCTTCTCCAGGTCTTTTTGCCTGGAGCTTTTTTTTGTCCTTATTTCCGTTTTCTCTCGTATACATACCCTTTGGAAAAACTTTTTCATAAAAATGATGTACTGTATCTGCTATTTTATCGCCTTTTTACATTTCGGGAAAATTGGAATTTGCTCTATCCATCTGGCGGTATTGAATAGCTTCAGCCACATGTGAAGTCGTAATTTTCTCTGACTCCTGTAAGTCTGCAATGGTGCGGGACAGCTTGAGAATTCGATCATACGCACGCATGCTTAAACCAAGTGCATCCATCGTCTGGTCAAGCAACTCCGCTGCATTTTGTTCTAAAACCGCATATTTACGCAGCATCTGACCGGACAGCTCACTATTCCATGAAAAAGGAAGCTTGCTGTATCTGCGGATTTGTATTACTCGAGCAGCCAACACCTGCTTTCTCATATCAGCAGACGACAGTGATTCTTTTTCCTCCCGCCAATCCTTCGGTTGTGATACCTCAAGCTGAAGATCAATTCGATCCAGCAATGGACCGGAAATACGTGAGCGGTATCGAGCTACTGCTGCAGGTGAACAGGTACAGCGCTGATGTTCCGTGTTATTGCCGAAAAAGCCACAGTGACACGGATTCAAAGAAGCTGCAAGTAAAAAATGCGCCGGATACTTAAACACTGCACGTGAACGACTGATTGTAACATGGTGGTCTTCCAGAGGCTGCCGCAGCACTTCTAGTACATGACGGCTAAACTCAGGCAGCTCATCGAGAAATAAAATCCCTCGGTGTGCAAGACTGATTTCTCCTGGTTTGGGTATGCCTCCTCCGCCCACCAATCCAGCAGCAGAGATCGTATGATGAGGCGCACGGAAGGGACGAACATGCATGAGATGGGGCGATGAGTCCTTCCATTTTCCTGCTGCGCTGTATACCTTGGTCACTTCTAGCGACTCCTTTTCAGTCAAAGGCGGCAGGATCGAGGGCAACCTGCGGATGAGCATCGTTTTTCCAGCACCCGGCGGTCCCATAAGAAGAATATTATGCATTCCTGCTGCAGCGATAACTAACGCACGTTTGGCGTGTAGCTGACCCAATACATCGCTGTAATCTTCCATATTACTGATTAGCGCTTCTTGCTCACACAACGGTATATGCTCTGCTCGGGGTAAATGGTCATAGGAATGGATTATGACTTGTTCACTGGCAGTACAATTTTGATTGGTCACTTGGCCGTCCGGGGTGGCTTGTGCATGATCATTAACCGGGATAAGATCCACCAGATGGCGTATAGCGTAAATACGTATATCCGCAATTAGACGAGCCTCGCTTGCGTTTTCTTGAGGAAGCAGCACGGAATCGAATCCTTCTCGCTTGGCCAGATCAACCATAGACAACACCCCATTTACAGGACGAATGCTGCCATCTAGTGCCAGCTCGCCAATAAACAGCGTTCGTTCCCCTACTGGTAAGACAACCTGTCCACTGGTTGTCAGCAAGCCTAAAGCGATAGCAAGATCGAAAGATGAGCCTTCCTTACGCAAATCTGCAGGAGCTAAGTTAATCGTGACACGCTGGGACGGATATTTGAAACCGCAGTTTTTGATTGCTGCTCTCACACGCTCTACTGCCTCTCGAATCGCTGAATCCGGTAATCCGATAATCGCGGTCTGAGGCAAGCCATTGGACAAATCAGTCTCAACTTCGATCAGAACGCCATCTATCCCATATAGACAAGCTCCATGTAATTTTCCATACATATCAAAAAAGCACCTCTCCTCATATTGAAATGTCCCTCTCGGGAATCATTGCCTATATGAAAAAAGGTGCTTCCAAATTTTCATTTATTGCATATATAATATTCTAAATTTAGCTCTCAACCCTAATTTCAAATCCTCAACTAAGCTTATCTGACGACAGATTATTTGTCAATTAAGGTTAGCTTATCGACTGCTGGGGTACCTGGTCTTGATTCCGGGACTCGCCCAAATCCAGCTTGGACAGCACTTTAACTAGCGCAGCATCCTCCTGAACAGGAACACCATGTTCTTTGGCTTTTTCTAAAATGCTATCCGCAATGGGCCGCTCCCCTTGGCAACGACGATCGGCGCTTCGCTCTCACCAGGCGTATATTTAAGGGCGACCGCCTTCTTCATGGAAGGAGAAGAAGGTTCTAAGGGCTCTCCTGGAGAGCATCGTTTTTCCAGCACCCGGCGGTCCCATAAGAAGGATATTATGATACATTGTCACGCATTGAAAAACCAAGTAATATCAAGGGTTTGACAATACTAAGCGGTTTTTCTTTCGGCGGGAGATTGCTTTTTTCTTTTAGGCTCTATTAAACACATTTGTGATTTTCTTATAATTTCATAAATACTATCAATTTTAAATTTATCAGGAACGATGTATTGTCGAGTTTACTTTCCACGATGATGTAACTCTAAAAAGAAGAGAAGAAGCCGAAGGCTATGTAAGTCTGATGAGAAATTGAAGAAACAAAAAAAATCCTGAGATGTCAGGACTTTTTTTGCTCTGTGCGCTGCCGCGAATTCAACATTTTATTTCCGCGTAGTGGTGGGAGTTCTCAGTTTTCACCCGTGAGAAGTGCGTTTGGCAGGTCTGAACGATTAGAAAACCACGACTGAAAGTCGTATATTGAGGGGACTACCCCAGCCAGTATTCCCACGTACAATTACTATACCGTCGTCGTTCGGAACGACGTTATGGATCGTCATGGTAGCATCTCCCTGAAACGGTTTAACTTGACCGCTAAAAATGCCAATTTCCGAGATCGAGACAAGTACCCTACTTGAGGAATTAACAAACCCAGTCAGGTTCAAGCGCCTTTGGAATAAAAACGGACCTACATTGCTGATATTAAAAATGAATGCGGTACCTGCTTTAGTTCTTAGGCGACGCGTAGGTTTCAGAATTTTTCTAGAAGAATTTACTTTTCCCATTCGAATCAACTTCCCTTCTTTTTTGATAATATAGAATATGCTAGTTTTTATAGAATCGAAACAGACAAACGGATTGGAAAAAGTGACTATCTTTATCACTAGGCAATAAAAAAAGCCCCGCGATGTCAGGGCTATGGTCTAAAACTTGATTGAAGTGAGCGAACGAAAAACGACGGAGAGCTGCTCAAGCGGATTGCCACGCTACAAATGAAGATCAAGGAACTCCGTGAGAACGAATAGAATTACCGAGAGCTGCACGATTGGAGAAGATCCGCTGACCGTAAATTTGACGCTTTTATGGATCAGCAGAATATTATGCATTCTTGCTGCAGCGATAACTAACGCACGTTTGGCGTGTAGCTGACCCAATACATCGCTGTAATCCTCCATTATTACTGATCAGCGCTTCTTGCTCACGCAACGGTATATGCTCTGCTTGGGATAATGGTCATAGGAATGGATTATGACTTGTTCATTGGCAGTACAATTTTGATTGGTCGCTTGGCCGTCCGGTCAGAACGCCATCTATCCATATAGACAAGCTTCATGTAATTTTCCATACATATCAAAAAAGCACCTCTCCTCATATTGAAATGTCCCTCTCGGGAATCATTGCCTATATGAAAAAAGGTGCTTCCAAATCTTCATTTATTGCAAATATAATGTTCTAAATTAGCTCTCAACCCTAATTTCAAATCCTCAACTAAGCTTATCTGCCGACAGATTATTTGTCAATTAAGGTTAGCTTATCGGCTACTGGAGTACGTGGTCTTGATTCCGGGATAACTTCAGGATAGCCTGCATATATCATTCCAATTACCTTCTCACCTGGTTGAATTCCCAAGCAATCACGGAATTTAGGCGAATACAGAAATGGTTTTGTCACCCAAAACGTTCCGATCCCTTTGCTCCATGCAGCAAGCATAAAGTTTTGAACAAGCGCACTGACTGCTGCAAGATCCTCATCCCAAACCGCTTGACGCGGATCTTCTTCCATCACCACTAAAAGCTGAATCGGGTTGTGCAGAATTCCACTCTCAAACTTGTTGTCTTTACCAATATCGGCTGCAATGGCTTTTGCAAGCTTTTTCCGTCCCTCACCAGCAAACAACAGAAAACGCCACGGCTCACGCATTTTATGATTAGGAGCCCATACAGCGACGTTCAGTAGTTCTTTAATCGTATCTACCGGGATAGAGTCAGGTTTAAATCGTTTAATCGTCCGGCGTTCCTGAATTACATCTATGACATGTTCACTAAAGGTATGCTTTGTCACGTAAATCCTCCTTCACAGGTACAACGACTAGATATTCATTATAGAATGAAAATGATAACTATTCTCAATAAAATATACCTGCAGCTTTCCTTTCTGTCAACCTGTACATATGAATTCAGTCCTGTGTTCCAACATCCAAAGAAGTTCTTACTTTTTTAAAAGGCATCTATAAAATGGTCCGTAACAACAGCCGTTTCAGCAGATAATCGTACAGAAATCATATCAAAACGGATTGGAGATTCTCCCATTCCGTTCATATGCAAGTATACTGCGGCTGTTTGGCGAACCTGGGTTATTTTACGTGCAGTAACTGATTCGGCTGGTGTTCCATATTTAGAGCTGCTTCGGCTACGTACTTCAATAAATACGAGTATGTGCTCCTGCTTGGCAATCAGATCTATTTCTCCACTACGGCATCGCCAATTGCGCTCCAAGATACGATAACCCAAGTTTTCTAAAAACAAAGCCGCGGCTTCTTCGCCCATCGCTCCTTTGGCTTTCCGCTGGTCCTTGCCTCTAGTCTTCATTTCATTTCCCATCACCAGTCATCCCTTGGAGCAAGCCGATCCATTTGATATATATAGGTTAGCACCTCTGCTACCAACTGATAGAGTTCAGCAGGGATTTGCTCGTCCAAATCAAGTTTGGACAGCACTTCAACCAGCGCAGCATCCTCCTGAACAGGAACACCATGTTCTTTGGCTTTTTCCAAAATGCTATCCGCAATGCGGCCGCTCCCCTTGGCAACGACGATCGGCGCTTCGCTCTCACCAGGTGTATATTTAAGGGCGACCGCCTTCTTCATGGAAGGAGAAGGAGATTCCAAGGGCTCTTTCATATTTTAAGATCGACTCCTTTGTACGGCTGAGGCACATAGCTTTGTACCTCTGAAGAGGCGGGGCTGCTCTGTTCAGCCCTTGTGGGCATAGGCTCGGTACGCAGTGTTAAAAGTTGGTAGCCTAGCGACTCCAGCGCGGTACGAATGGACTCACGCCCACTCGTTAATAGCGAAGCCGCCCATTCCTGATCATTATGAAGCTTGAGACTTACAATCCGATCTACAACCTGCACATCCACCAGCGTTGGACCAAGCCCCTTCATGTCCAAATCAAACCAAAGTCGACAGTTGGAGGCATCCAGCTCTCCGCGTTTGCCACGGCGGGACTGAATCTGGATTGTAGCTGTTTCACGACCGTCCGGTCCAATAAACGGTATAAACATATGCACTTGTGCAAAAGGCGCCGTTCGGTCTGTATTTAGCAGCAGCTGCTGGCCTGTCAGGTGCTGTACAACCTGCTGAGCCGCCTCTTTCAAAGCGGACGGCAGGTCTTCGCTGCTCATTAACTGGAGCAGCGCTCCTTTAACGGTGTCTGCGGCCGCTGTCACGGAGTTGTCTGTCGTAGCCGCTAAACCCGGCAGCGTCTGCAACACTCCCTCAGGCGGCTCCGTACGTGCCGCCGCCCCTTGCGCGAGCTGCGCAGTCGAGCGGTGTACCTGCTGCTCGTGCTCTGCACCGAGCAGCTTCAGCACACGGCCTACCCACGGATCCTCCGTGGGGCTGAGCTGCATGCTGGGCGCCGCAGACTGTGAAGCAGTGGCATCCGCAGTCCGCGAAGCGCCAGCCGCTGGCTGCGTTACCTCTGCTGAGGACTGATCTGGCGCAGCCGTGCTCAGTTCGGGTGGCACTGCTGCACGCAGCTCTTGCAGCAGGAGGCGCAGCCGCTGGAGCGGCGCCTCTGGCACAGTAGCGTTGTTCGTCGCGGATGGTAGCGTAGAGCCAGCGGCTTGCTGTGCGGAAGGACGGTCTGCCGTGACTGCGTTTAAGGCAGACTTCGTCCCCGTAGACTCTGCCGTGGCCGGAGTTGGAGCACCATCGGCATCCTTAAGCTGCGTACCTGCCGCAGTGGCTTGCTGTTGTTGCTCCGCTTTGACGCGGGAGCCGTTTAATGCATCAGCAGCGCCCGATTCAGGCGCATTGGCACCAGCATCCAATACCACTGTCGCTCCTCGCCCGCTAACTGCTTGCGGTTTTTCTGAAGCAGTCCCGTTGGATGCAAATGCAGTAGATCCCGCCGAAGTATCCGAATCTGTAGCCAAAACACTCGCTTCGCTTACTGTAGCAGCGAGATTGGCTGCCTGAGTCCCTTTTAACAATTCCTTGCCGCCTGTGACTTGTTGTCCTGTTTCTGCCTGTTTTGTAGCAGCAGAGGCAGAAGCATCCTTGGACAATGTTAAAGCTTGGCCTTCCTGTCCCTCTGCAATCACCACAGAAGAAGTGCCTGTTGGACTAACTGACGTTCGGTCAGTGCTTTTTATTGTGGTTGCTTCCCCTACTGAACGGTCAGTAGGCGTTCCCTGTCCTTGCTGCTTTAACACCGCTTCAAGTTCTTGCTCCAACGATGACAACAAATCATTTAAAGGAGGCCCAAACATTGTTTGACGCAATCCATTTATGCTTTCGGCCGTTAATGGAAGTCCCCGCTGAAAGGCAACTGCCGCTGCCTGCACAAACGTTCCCAATTGTACATTGCCGCTTTGCTTCGACAAGGCTTCTTGCAAAGAAGCCGCATTTTCCGATGTCAACGGCACACCATTCTTTTGCATTGCCTGTATAAGCTCCCTGTTTTGAGCTGTATCCGGCAGTCCCACCGATTCCAATACGTCTGTCAGCGCTACGGTTTGCTGTGGCATATTGGCAGCATCATTCAGAGGCTTAAGCACAGTCATTCCGCTGGAAGAAGCCGGTTGTAC